>JANOLM010000147.1:0-2799 GCA_031419815.1 Bacteroidia bacterium | reverse complement strand
CCACAGAGTATCCCAACGCTTTCTTTTCGCGCTGAATACCAACCGCAGTTACCACAACTTCAGACAATTGCTGAATGTCAAGACCGAGTGAAACATCAATCACTGTGCGATCTCCGATCACGATTTCAGAAGTCTGAAGGCCGATAAAAGAGAACACCAAACTGCCACCGGCAGCTGGTACATTTAATTTGAAGTTACCATCAGAATCGGTAACAGTTCCATTAGTAGTGCCTTTCAGCACCACGTTCACACCAGGTAAAGATGAAGCATCTTCTTGAGCTGTCACTTTACCTGAAACTACCCGTTCCTGCGCCCATGCACTGAGCACAAAAACGAATGAGAAGCATAGCAGTAAAAACTTCTTCATAGGTTAAGGTTTAGGTTAAAAATTAATTTTAGAATACCAAAGTAGACCATAAATTCATAAAAAGAAAATGGGGGCATTCAAATTTCTTCACACTAGTTCTTTGCAACACCTACCGTTAAGAGAAGAAAATCTCCTTTGAAGTCTTAAAAAAGCCACTTGATACTAGGCAAAAAGGCTATTTCCGCAATCAATCATCTTTATATTTTCAGTTTATACCGTAGTATGGGTCAGCCTCAAAAGTTGGGGAGTAAGCTAAAAAAAGATAGGTTTGGGATAAAAATTTTATCGAAACGACAGAATAGAAGTACCAATGCCATTGCGGAATCCTTCAACTCAAAAATAAAAGGCTTTAGAGCAAATCTTAGAGGCGTTACTGATGTGAAATTCTTCCTGTTCAGGCTTGAAAAATTATTCGCTTAATAGCTGTAGCTCCCCAGAAAATGAATGTGATCCGAATTACGGAACTAGACTAAAACATGAAAACCGTCATAAATGACGGTTTTCATGTTTTATCTATTAACTGACCTTACGCAAAATAGTGAACGTCTTTGCGAGCACCTGCGGGGATTTGTGTGGTAGGGCGAAGCAATCTCCTAATTTAAGGATTGCTTCGTCCCTCCCACTGCCAACGCTGGCACTCGCAATGACATCAAATTGTTGTTTCTGCGTAACATCAGCTATTAAAGTAATAAACTATAATTTAGTAAGGGTCAATCTTACTCTTCTGGTCCACGTACAGTACCCATTTCTTCGGCCATATTCATCGGCATCATCATCGAGACCTATTGTGAGTACATTCCCAACAACAGCACCTTGCGTTACGGTATAGGAACCTCTGTTAACTGTGGTTGCTTGTGGAGTGCCCGCTGGCATTACAGTACCCGCTGGAACAGTGAAGCTTCCACCAGCAGGGAAAGTCCAATATAATTCCCGCTCTGAAGAGCAATCCACTGTTGAATTTTGAAGTGGAATGAAAACCGTACCGTTCTCCAGGTTAATCCTCAATGTTACACTTTGACCCCTGTAAGAAACAGTAAACTGGCGCTCTGTAGAAAGACCACCAGTAGGAATAGTCAAATTAACCGTCTGATTTGGAAACAAAACCTGATTAAGATAGGCCGGAAACTGGGGAGTAGCATGCAAAGCAGCAGAATGAAGCGCAGACCAAATAGAATTTTGGGTAAGGCTAAAGGCCCCCAGCCACGTATTTGCAGTCAAGGCCCTTACGGTTAATGTGTACACAAAAGAAGCACTATAGAATTGACCACCAGTAATATTGGGAGTTGAGTTGGTACTAGTGAATTCCCTTCCGTCAGTCAACACCATCACTCCCCGATAAATCACCTGATCTGCAACAGCAAATGAACCTGGAAAGCTAGTGGCCGTTGCCAAAGCGGTGAGTGTTTCAGTAGCATTAACCCTGATTTTCGCTCTTTTATATTCGGAAAAGGTAGGTTCACTCACAGCGGTGAATTCTGAAGCCGGTATTGTTTTTACCGGAACTTCACTTGTTAAAACAGTACCTCTGCGATGTTGAACAAAGATTCGGAACTCCTGAATATTATTACCACCATTGTTATCAACTGCTTCAAAAACACCATCTAATCCACTATTTGCTAAATTATTGAGATCGATAATATTAGAGGCCTGTGAGTATAGTCTCATATACGCACCTACTTGCCTGTCGTCATATGGTAATGGATACAGACTCTCATCCCGACAGGCGATGCCCATTCCTCCCAGGAATAAGGCAAACACCAAAGTATATTTCTTTAATTTCATATAGGTCATTTTTAAAGGCTTAAAAATCTAGGTTAGTAGCATTATTATCCCAAAATACCTTTCCGGATAATCCAGTCTTTTGTTCAACCTGTGAGTTCCTGGCTTCAAAGGATGTTGGATACCAGAACGTACGTGGAAATGCTCCCGGTGCTGGATTAACGGTAGGTTGCATACCAAAAGGTTTCCCTGTTCTACGATACAGGTTATAAGCTTCAACACCAGACCCAAACAAAGAAATCCAGTATTCACGAGCAATGAAATTTAGTTTATCATCATTGCTGGTTTGTGCATTATAAGCTGCTAAAGCTGCCGTTGCGTAGTTGCCGGCATCGGTCGTATAGCTGGCTGCTGGATAAAATGTATTAATAGTAGTCGCTTCAGTAGGCGAAGAGCCTAAAGTACTTGTTCCCAGTGTGCCATTAACTGCCCAGTCGCGAACATCGGTTAAAGAATTGCGAACACCTAAATCAAATTGTACATCGGCCACGCCACCAACTCCCAAATACAAGGCTGCTTCCGCTCTCATAAAATTAACAAAGCTGCGCATCATGATGGGTTGCATGCCAGCACCCCGCATACCCAATGCAGGATTGTTAACTCCCGCATTCACATTCGCATCAAATCGACCTCCAACAGGATAAGCGCCCCAA
>JANOLM010000146.1:0-1818 GCA_031419815.1 Bacteroidia bacterium | reverse complement strand
GTGCTGTTGGGCAACATCAACACTTTACTTTTTGGAAGCTCTTCGATAGTATGGCTCTCCGGCAATGTGATTTTGAGTAAATACAATCTATCAAATGGCCTCCCAAAATCCACAGGATACTCTCGCTTCTCCAGCTTAAATGGATTTTCTTCTTCCCTATCCATAACGAAAGGATTCAGGTAAATCATTTCTCCCGCTGAACTAATATGATCGTTAATAATAATTTCATGGAATTCTTTAAACGACTGTTGTATTTCCCCGGCATTCTGGAATTCACTTTTTATAATTTTCCATGATCGGCTACCCAGAAAATCTTTAAGATAACCTTCTTCTCCTTTTGAAAAATATTCCGTGCGGGATCGAAATGCATCATAGTGAGTTCGTTCAATTTGTAAATTACCCTTAAGCTCCGCTGCCTTGGCGAAGTTTAAATCCACATTAATGACGGTCTTCGACTTGATGGAAGGTTGTAGATTTACCCATTCAACGTCATCCCTATTGACAACAAGACCTCTCCCGTTTAAGCATCTTTCAGGCAGCAACGATCCCGGGAGAAGTTTATCGGTTGCATCCAGCAAAATATTTTGACCATTAAGCTTAACCAGGCAAACAACATAGTTAAACTGCAATGAATTGGGCGATGTTTCCCGAACAATTCCGTTATCACGCGTACTTAATAAAACAGGCGAAACATTCAGTTTGGCTTTTTCAAGCATAGCAGCTAATAGAAGATTTATATCGGCTGAATTTCCTTTCTTATCTTTAAAAACTTTCCCTAAATCCGAGCTCAAAGATTCTCGGTTTCTTCCATCCCATGAAAAATTATTTTTGACATACTCCTGCAATAGCTTGATCTTTTCACTATTGCTGGTATGATTGCCTATTATATTCTCGACTATTTTTTTTAGAAAATTGTTACCACTTATCGCTCCTCCAAAATCGGGGCTCTTCGCATATTGGTTACTTATCTCTCCCCAGTCTCCGGCAAACGTTTCAACCCCTGAATTTGGAAATTTTGTAAAAGCCAATTCAAAACGAATTTTGGATAAATAGCTTTCATACGAATTCATCCGGGGTTCTTCTTTTAGAGCAGGAATTTCTGAACCTGCCCACCGATATTTTTTTTCTTTAAAGTGTATTTCTTCATTAACAGGAAATGAGTATATCGTTCTCGTCTTTTCAAATTCATTTATCGACAAAGAATTATCTGAAGTCTGTTCCTCATTAACAGTTAAACTAACATATCCCTCCATGTACTTGTTGTAAGTAAAATATTCTGGTATAGTCGCCCTGTATTCGCTCCATACTACTGGAATAATATTTTGGAATTTCCATTCCTGAAAATGAAAAAAGAAATCGGAGCTAATCTTATATGTGATTTCAATTACAGAGCCTACCTTAACATTCGGTAATGCAAAATTTATAAGGTCAAATCTATCATCATACTTTTCCTTGAATATAGCATCACTTTTCATTTCTTGCTTTTCTAGCTGGTCATTTTCATAGTTATATGTAACCGCCTTCAATTCTGTTAATTTTTCGACATTTCCTTTACTGTCATGATAAAGAAGAATTTTATAGTTTCCGAAATCTAAACCTTCCTTTCTCAAAATTTTGATTCTTCGCACCCGGCTGAATGAAAGAACGAACCCGATGCCATTAACATATACTATAATTGATTGACCAAAGTCTGCTAAAATAACTGCTGATGCTGATGAATCTTTTTCATAACGCGTCATCTTTAGTTGATCTAATGGAATATCCCCAAACTTAATGGGTGGCTTTTGGGCTTGCGAAACCTGCGTGAGAATGGCGAAG
>JANOLM010000145.1:0-1838 GCA_031419815.1 Bacteroidia bacterium | reverse complement strand
CCTTTAAACGGAACTTTCTCAACATACTCAATGGTATATTTTGCACAAATGGTTTTAATAGTATTCTTGACATTGATCTGATGATTTGCCCACGTCTCACGAAGTTTGCGAATGCGTTCTATTTCTGCATTTTTCCGTTCTTCAAGTTCTTTATTCCGATCGTTCTGAAGTTTATCCTGGATTTTGTTTAAGGCATTTACAGATTTCGAGTATTCCTGATTCCTAAACTCATCGTCCTTAACATGCTCTGTGTTCTGCTGCAATACTTTTTGAAGTTCACGCTCCGTCTGCTCCAGCTTCTGCTTTAATGTTGCTACTTCATTAGATAACTCCGTTCCCCTTCTTAAATAATTTTTGTTTGCCTCCGTTAACGTAGTAAACTCTTTTTGAAGCACGTCAATTTGTTTATTAGATTCCTTCAAAACCTGATTTTCTGTATGCAGTCTGTTTGCGGTCTCGTTTAGATTCTTGTTGTTTGATTTTTCAAGATTAAAAAGGTTTTCAAGTTTGACTAATTCTTCAACTCGTGCCATTAATTTTTGCAAATCCCCGTTGGCATCGATCAATTGAACCCTGATCTTGTTCCAATTAAATATCCTGCCAAAAAGCCCAAGGTTCTTTAAGCTTTCTAAGAGACGTTTCAGATTATCAAAATTTACTTCCATCTAAATCTAATTATACCTGGCAAAGGTAATTGAAATTGGCGGGGTGTACGACACTTTTGTAAAGTGGATGCCCTTCGGCAAGGGATAGAAGTGGAAAGCCCGAAGCGTGTTGGCTTTGTGTGGTGGCCGGACTTGGAACGGAAAGCCCGGTGGCGTCTCGCCATGCCGCCAAAGAAACTTTTTGCAAAACTGTCGTACACCCAATTGGCGAGCCAAATCATCCTTTAGTGTCGATTTGCTATCTTTACAAATCTTTCAACTCAATTTTATGGTAGAAGAAATAACATCAAGCCGCGAAGCAATTTTGCTTGAAGATAAATATGGTGCGCACAATTATCACCCTCTTCCTGTTGTGTTGATCAAAGGTGAAGGTGTTTTTCTGTGGGATGTGGAAGGAAAAAAATATTTTGATTTTTTATCCGCCTACAGTGCAGTAAATCAAGGGCATTGCCATCCGCGCATCATCAATGCACTAATTGAACAAGCCAAAGAGCTCACCCTGACCTCGCGTGCTTTTTATAACGACAAGCTTGGTGTTGCCGAAAAGTACGTGTGCGAAACATTTGGCTACGATAAGGCTTTGTTTATGAACAGCGGAGCCGAAGCGAATGAGACGGCCATTAAACTTGCCCGCAAGTGGGGATATACAAAAAAAGGAATTCCAGATAACCAGGCAGTGATTATTGCGCTGAAGAAAAATTTTCACGGACGCACTACTACCATTATTTCAGCATCCACCGACCCATCGGCAACAAAAGGCTTTGGCCCATTGATGCCAGGATTTGAAATACTGGACTACGACAATATTGCAGTACTTGAAAAAGCATTGGCCAATCCAAATGTTTGTGCCTTATGGTTAGAACCTATACAAGGTGAAGCCGGGGTTTACGTGCCGCATCAAGGGTATTTGAAAGCTGCTGAGCAATTGTGCCGCAAACACAATGTGTTGATGATGATGGATGAGATCCAAACAGGTATTGCCCGCACCGGAAAAATGCTGGCCTCCGATCATGAAAATGTTAAAGCAGATCTTTTAATTCTTGGAAAAGCCTTGTCAGGAGGAGTGTTGCCTATTTCCTTGGTCTTGGCTAATGATGAGGTTATGCTGGTGATTAAACCCGGTGAGCATGGTTCAACTTTTGGTGGAAATCCATTGGCTGCCGCTGTGGTGGT
>JANOLM010000144.1:0-10741 GCA_031419815.1 Bacteroidia bacterium | reverse complement strand
TTTTAGATCGCGTATTAAGTTTGTATTTCATAATCGTTTATAGCTACATTACCCTCATCCGGCCTTCGGCCACCTTCTCCCAAGGGAGAAGGGAAACGGCCTAAAGATTTTGATTTGGGTAAAAAAAAGCCCGCCCCGAGTGATCGGAGCGGGCTTTTTTTTATTACCTCACCCCAACCCCTCTACCAAATGGAGAGGGGCAATTTCCTTGGTTGAGGGTAATGTAGCTGTAAACGATTATGAAATACAAACTTAATACGCGATCTAAAAAGCTTCTGGCAGATACACTTACGCCAGTGAATATTTATTTAAAGCTTCGCGATGTTTTTGCGGGTAGTCTTTTGTTGGAAAGTTCCGACTATCATGGTCATGAGAACAGTTTATCGTTTATCTGTTGCGAACCCTTGGCCTCTTTTCAAGTGAAAGAGGAGATGATTGAAATGAGGTTTCCCGATGGGACTAAACTAGTTGAACCTGTTTCGGCAAAAGGACACGTTTTGCAAAAGCTGGACGACTTCAGAAAATCATTTGAGGTAGAAGACACCCATTCTAAATATAGTTCAAGCGGCCTTTTTGGATATATGGCATACGATACTGTTCGGTATTTTGAAGATGTGCCAATTGAGTTATTACAAAAGAATATTCCGGATATACTATACAAGGTCTATCGTTATGTAATCATAGTCGATCACTTTTCGAATGAACTGACCTTGATTGAAAATGTATTTGCAGATCAGGCTGGATTGGGTCTGGAGAGATTAGAGAAAATTATCTACAGCAATCGATTCTCCACTTTTTCCTTTAAGTCAACAGATGGCGAAACCTCGAATGTATCGGATGGTGAGTATGTGGAAATGGTGAAGGCAGGCATCAAGCACTGCCATCGCGGGGATGTTTTTCAGATTGTCTTGTCAAGAAGATTTACGTGTGGATTTAAGGGAGATGAGTTTAATGTGTATCGCTCGCTGCGGTCAATCAATCCGTCACCGTACCTTTTTTATTTCGACTACGGTAGTTTTAAAATCTTCGGATCATCACCTGAAGCTCAGATTCAGATTAAGAACGGAGAAGCAAGCATTTACCCAATAGCCGGCACATTCAGGCGTTCAGGCAATGACAAGGAAGATGCCGCATTAGCCACAAAGCTTTCGCTGGATGAAAAGGAAAATTCAGAACATGTAATGTTGGTGGATTTAGCGAGGAATGATTTGAGCCGCGATTCACAAGACGTTAAAGTAGAGGTATTCAAAGAAATTCAATACTATTCCCACGTTATTCATTTAGTTTCAAAAGTAACGGGAAAGCTTTATCACAAGGCCTCTCCACTAAAACTAGTCGCTGATACCTTTCCGGCAGGAACATTATCGGGTGCACCCAAACCGATGGCGATGACCTTGATCAGTAAATATGAAAATGTTAACCGTAGTTTTTATGGTGGGGCAATTGGCTTTTTAGGATTTAATGGAGACTTCAACCATGCTATTATGATTCGCACGTTCTTAAGCCAGGATAACAAATTGATGTATCAGGCAGGAGCTGGTGTTGTGGCAAAGTCAATTCCGGAGAATGAATTGCAGGAAGTGAATAATAAATTGGAAGCATTACGAAAAGCCATCAACATGGCTGAGAAAATTTGACTTATGAAAATATTAGTCTTAGACAATTACGATTCATTCACCTACAATCTGGTTCATATCATTCGTGAACTAGGTTATGAAATGGATATTTTTCGAAATGATAAAATTGAGTTGGAGGACGTGAAAAAGTATGATAAGATTCTCTTATCCCCAGGTCCTGGAATTCCAGACGAAGCAGGGATTATGAAGGATGTCATCAAGATCTATTCACCAAACAAAAGCATTTTAGGTGTATGTCTCGGACATCAGGGAATAGCAGAAGCATTTGGCGCAAAACTTTTTAACATTCCTAATGTTCTACACGGTGTGACTTCCAAGGCTAGAGTAACAGATAGAAATGAAAAGCTTTTTAAGGAACTTCCGAATCAATTTGAGGTATGTCACTATCATTCATGGGCCGTTGTTGCAGAGAGTATACCATCAGATTTGACAGTCACGGCAACAAATCCAGAAGGACTTGTGATGGCAATTGCACATAAAAAATTTGATGTTCGTGGAGTCCAATTTCATCCTGAGTCTATAATGACGGAGCATGGAAAGATGATAATAGAAAACTGGTTAAATAATTAATTGAACTAAAATATAGACTCCCTCTCCTTTTGTCAGTCTTTAGGCCACCTTCTCCTTTTGGAGAAGGTGGCCTAAGGCCGCCTGCCTGCCGGTAGGCAGGGATGAGGTGGAGAGGGCCGGGGTGAAGCTTATTTCGAATCAAGTATGAAAGAGTATTGAAATAAAATTTTTAAATAGAACAGGTCAAATAATTATAGAAATGCACCCTCTCCTCTGGAGAGGGCCGGGGTGAGGTTATGAAAGAAATACTAAGTGAACTTATCGAACACAGGTCTCTAAGCAAAGAGACGGCAAAAAGAGTCCTGGTAGATTTGGCATCGGCTAAATACAATCCAAGTCAGATGAGTGCTTTCATGACTGTGTACATGATGCGCGCCATCACCATTGATGAATTGCAAGGCTTTCGCGATGCTATGCTGGAGTTGTGTATTCCAATACGATTTGATGAGCCAGTCATGGACGTTTGCGGAACCGGAGGTGATGGAAAGAACACATTCAATATATCTACACTTTCGTCTTTTGTAGTGGCCGCTGCTGGTCAACCTGTTGCCAAGCATGGAAATGTTGGGGTCTCGTCAGTGTGTGGTTCCTCTAATTTGTTGCAGCATTTTGGATATGAGTTCACCAATAGTGCCGATGAGTTAAGAAAAAGTTTAGATCGATCCAATATTTTTTTCATGCACGCTCCGCTTTTTCATCCCGCTATGAAGAATGTTGGACCTATCCGCAAGGAACTTGGTGTGAAAACTTTTTTTAATATGTTGGGACCAATGGTCAATCCTGCTTTTCCTCCACGGCAATTAGTGGGAGTATTCAGCTTAGAGCTGGCGCGGCAGTATGGTTATTTATATCAAAACACTGATAAAGACTTTGTCATCCTGCATGACCTTCAAGGCTATGATGAAATCTCATTGACCGGGCCTTTTAAGATTTATACAAATGGTGGAGAGAAGATATTGGAACCGTCTGACCTTGGCCTTCCTCAGGTTAAAGCCATTGAATTGAAAGGAGGAGAGACGATAGAGGAGTCAGCCAAGATATTTATAAGCATTTTGGAAGGCAATGGTACGGAAGCACAAAATTCAGTGGTGATCGCCAATGCGGGAATGTCGATTTATGCTGGCCATCAGGATGATGGTATCAAGTCAGCAATAGAGAAGGCTCGCGAGTCGTTGATGTCAGGAAATGCGCTGATCACCTTTAAAAAGCTTTTAAACAAATGACCTTACATCCTATAAAAAATAATGAGTCGCACCATTTACTTTCTCCTCTCCTTTTGGAGAGGGGAGTCGATGCGTTTTCAAATTGCACAAACTTAGATGGGGTGAGGTGTAATGGAGGGCAACGAAACCTAACCCGAATTATTAACACATGAATATCCTCGATCAAATAATTGAATTCAAACGAAAGGAAGTAGCAGAGCGAAAATCACTTTATCCGGTGAAGCTTCTGGAGCAAAGTATTTATTTCCCATCACCAACAGTGTCGTTGAAGAAATATCTATTGCGGCAGGATAAAAGTGGAATCATAGCAGAGATAAAAAGAAAGTCTCCTTCAAAAGGCATGATCAATCCATACGTCTCTATTGAACGAACCTCTATTGGTTATATGCAGGCCGGTGCTTCTGCGCTTTCGATATTGACAGATAAGCAGTTTTTTGGCGGAAGTAATGATGATTTGACAACAGCGCGAAAATTTAATTTCTGCCCTATTCTGCGAAAGGAATTTGTTATTGATGAATATCAAATTGTGGAAGCAAAATCCATTGGAGCAGATGCCATTCTCTTAATTGCTGCGGTGCTTTCTCCTGAAGAAATAATGAAGTTCACAGCCTTTGCTCATTCCCTTGGTTTGGAAGTTCTAATGGAGATCCATAACGAGACTGAATTAAAAAGCAATTTGAATGCAGCCGTTGATTTGATTGGTGTGAACAATCGCAATCTCAAAACATTTGAATTGAATATAGAAACAAGTAAACGACTTGCTCCTATGATTCCCGATAGTGTGATTAAAGTTTCTGAAAGTGGGATTGAATCACCAGAAGCAATAATCGAATTGAAACAGCACGGGTTTAAAGGTTTTTTGATAGGACAGACCTTCATGCAACACAGCTGTCCAGATAAGGCCGCTATGGATTTCATTAAAGAGTTAAAAAGAGTTGAAAGTGAAAAGCTTTAAGCTTTCTGCTTTTCACTTTCAACTTTCAACTTATGGGGGTTATGCTAAGTAAAATACGTATCAAGGTGTGTGGCATGCGTGATTCTGAAAATATTCTTCAGGTAGCAAAGTTGCAACCAGACTATATAGGGTTTATTTTTTATTCAAAGTCGAAGCGGTTTGTGGGTGATGATTTTAAAATCCCTGAGCAATTGCAAAAAAATATCAAAAGGGTGGGGGTATTTGTGAATGAGGGTACCCAGGAAATTTTAAAGTTGTCAGCAAAGCATGCTTTGGACTTTATTCAATTGCATGGAAATGAATCGGCAGAACAATGTGATGAAGTAAAAGCAAGTGGGCTAGGTGTAATTAAAGTTTTTCAGATGGATAATCATTTCGACTTTGCGGAGATTAATGCCTTTAAAAAATCTGTTGACTACTTTTTGTTTGACACGAAGACAGAAAGTTATGGGGGTTCTGGAAAAGCCTTTGATTGGAGTTTATTGAATCAATACAATCAGGAAATTCCTTTTTTCTTAAGCGGTGGATTATCAGCCTCTACTATTAAAGACGTAACAGGACTACAAGGAATGAATCTTCATGCTCTTGACATCAATAGCGGGGTAGAGGTTTCCCCCGGGCTTAAAAGAATTGAACTGATAAATGAACTGAAGCTTATTGTTAATTCTATATTCTCAAATCAAAAATCCTAATTCTAAAATCCGTCATGAAATACACAGTAAACGATAAAGGATATTATGGCAAATTTGGTGGCGCTTATATCCCCGAAATGTTATATCCCAATGTGGAAGAACTCCGTGAAAATTATTTGAAAATTATTTACGAGGCAGGGTTTCAAAAAGAGTTTCAACAACTACTCAAGGATTATGTGGGTCGTCCGACACCACTCTATTTTGCAACACGACTTTCTGATCGATATAAAACAAAAATTTATTTAAAGCGTGAAGACTTATGTCATACAGGTGCCCACAAGATTAATAATACAATCGGCCAGATTTTATTGGCGAAGCGATTAGGCAAGCAAAAAATAATTGCGGAGACAGGAGCAGGACAACATGGAGTAGCCACCGCCACTGTTTGCGCCCTTATGGGAATGGAGTGCATCGTGTACATGGGCAAGGTAGACATGGAGAGGCAACGACCGAATGTAGAAAGGATGCGTATACTGGGAACAAAAGTTGTTCCGGCTCTTAGCGGCAGCATGACTTTAAAGGATGCTACCAATGAAGCCATGCGCCATTGGATAAACCATCCTGTCGATACTCATTATATTATTGGTTCGGTGGTGGGGCCTCATCCGTATCCCGACATGGTCACGAGATTTCAATCCGTTATCAGTGAGGAGATCAGACATCAACTTCAGTCTGAAATTGGAAACCCCCTTCCTGATTATGTGATTGCCTGCGTAGGAGGTGGTAGCAATGCAGCCGGGGCGTTCTATCATTTTCTGGACGATGAACATGTTAACCTCATTGGAGTTGAAGCAGCAGGAAAGGGAATTGATTCCGGTGAGTCTGCGGCAACCACTGTTTTAGGCAATCCAGGTGTACTTCACGGAAGTAAAACACTGTTGATGCAAACGGAGGATGGTCAAGTCATTGAACCTTATTCAATTTCAGCGGGATTGGATTACCCTGGCATTGGACCAATTCACGCGCACTTATTTGATGTAGGCCGGGTACAATTTATGAGTGCGACCGATGATGAAGCTATGGAAGCCGGAATTGAACTCAGCAGAACTGAAGGCATCATTCCGGCAATTGAAACTGCTCATGCTGTTGCGGTGTTGAAGAAGATGGAGCTCGATAAAGATGATGTGGTGGTTATTAATTTGAGTGGGAGAGGAGATAAAGATTTGGAGACGTATATAAGATGGGGGAAGTATTAAATTCAAGATTTAAAATTCAAGATTCAAGATTTAAGATTTTAGAATTGTGATTTTAGAATTTAGAATTAAGAATTAAGATTTTGGACGAACAATTAACGATTAACGATGAACAGAATACAAAAACTTTTTACCGAGAAGAAAAACAACATCCTAAGTGTTTTCTATACCGCTGGTTTCCCCAATCTTGATGATACAATTTCCATAGCACGCTACTTGGAGCAAGCAGGAGCAGACATCATTGAAATAGGTATTCCTTTTTCTGATCCCATTGCCGATGGTCCCGTAATTCAGGATAGTAATAAAGTTGCTCTCGAAAATGGCATGACCGTAAAGAAACTTTTGCAACAGGTAAAGGAAATAAGATCACACATAAACCTTCCAGTGATCTTGATGGGATATCTCAATCCCGTCATGCAATATGGTGTCGAACAATTTTGCAAGGATGCCGCAACAGCAGGAGTGGATGGAATGATACTTCCGGATATGCCGATGGATGAATATCAGACAGAGTACAAATCAATTTTTGAATCGCACGGGCTGAACAATACATTTTTGATTTCACCCACTACTTCCGAAATGCGTATTCGTCAAATTGACGATGCCACCAATGGATTTATTTATGCGGTTTCGTCATCCAGCACAACAGGTGCTAAAGGAGGTTTTAGTTCTGAGCAGGAAGGCTATTTCAAAAAACTTAGATCGTTGCGATTGAAAAACCCTTTTCTTATAGGCTTCGGCATTTCAAACCACCAGACTTTTTTAAAAGTCAGTGAGTATGCTTCGGGTGCAATTGTGGGAAGCGCTTTTATATCCATGCTGAAAGATAGCAAGGATATGAAGTCTGACATTCAGAGTTTCGTAAATGATTTGAGAACTCCACCCATAAAATCTAAAATCTAAATTCTTCTATCTTCTATCTTTTATGATCATCCAGCTCAATCAAACTATCTCAGAAGACCAAAAGGCAAATATTATCAATGCGGTCACTAAACTTGGCTATAAATCCACGGAAGTGAACACACAAAAAGCCGCTTACCTGGTGAGTATTGGCAAGAAGGAATTTGATATTCGCTCGGTAGGGCATCTTCCAGGCATAGCTGACATACACCGTGTTTCGGATGAATATAAATTGGTATCGCGCAAATGGAAGGTAAGCCAATCGCAAATTGATTTGGGGGATGGTGTAGTGATCGGTAATGGATCTCTTTCCATCATGGCTGGCCCGTGTTCAATTGAAACGGAAGAACAGGTTGCGCAGACTCTTACGCATTTGAAAGAAAATAAAGTCCGTATTATGCGAGGCGGTGTGTTTAAGCCTAGAAGTTCGCCCTATGCTTTTCGCGGATTGGGAGTTGATGGTTTGAAGATGTGGTATAAACAAGCGCGTGAAGTGGGAATCAAAATTATCAGTGAAGTGATGCAGGTATCCCAGATTGCTGAGATGTATGATTACATCGATGTTTACCAAGTGGGTGCGAGGAATACGCAAAACTTTAACTTGCTTGATGAATTGGGTAAAGTGGATAAACCTGTGATGATCAAGCGAGGAATCTCAGGTACGATTGAAGAGCTTTTGTCTTCGGCAGAATATGTTTTTTCCGGTGGCAATGAAAAGCTGATTCTATGTGAGCGTGGCATACGCACGTATGAAAAGGCTAGTAGAAATACCATGGACATTAACGCCATACCGATTTTGAAAGAGAAGTCACATTTACCGGTTGTGGCCGATCCTTCTCATGGTATTGGAATCAGAGAATATGTGGAACCGGTTGCGCTGGCAGCAGTAATGGCAGGCGCGGATGGGATTATCTATGAGACCCATCAAAAACCTGAGGAAGCCTACTCAGACGGACAACAGACCCTTGATTTTTTAGAATCTAAAGCTTTGATTGGGAAATTGAGAAAGGCGTTTGACCTTAGGGGAAGTTTTTAAAACTGATTTTGACGGACGAAGGATGGCTGTCTGCACAATAGATGTTGCGTTCTCCTGATGGCTCATTAGGGATCGAACAAGAGTTTAATTATTTTTCTAAAACTTTCACAATTTCAACCCAGTCCTTGGCCAGGCGTTACCGGGTCTCACTATTAGCATGAGGTAAGCCCAGTTGTTAGTTTGTTTACTTCCGTCAGTAACATTCTTCAAATACTCAAGGCTCTTTGTGGCAAACATTTGAGAGTATCCCCCTTGTATGGAAATTCCGTTACTGACATTGTAATTGACGGTTAAGTCCAGTTCTGTACCCAGGTTTTTAGAGGCCACTGTAGTGGGTGATGAGTCATCACGAACATTGGCAGCCGAGTTAAAAAAGTGAGCGGCAATTCCGTAAAATACTTTAGATTTCTTAACCAACCCCTTGACATAATAATCTTGCAAGCCCACCGAATTTATATGGTTGCCCACATAGAAATAATCCATGTACCCATTGAAGCGATGATTGGTTCCGTAAAAGGGATTGAAAGATTTGCTTTTATCCGTGGCAGTGCTACCTTCATCTGTGCCGGAAAGAAGTTCAAGTCCACCCGTTACAGAAATATCTTTTGTTAACAGATAAGCTATTTCGCCCAAAATATCATATGCAGATAACGAACGGTTTTGATTGTTCGTTCCGGTTTGATAATAGAAGGAAGCATTCCAGGATACCTTATTGCCTTCTTCCTTGTACACCAACCGTGGGCCAAAGGTTTGGGTGAATACTGTTGTGTAATCGGTAGGGAAGGTGCTTGGTTTTTCAAACTGTATCCCATTGTTTAAAAACAAAAATGATGATTTAATCTTCCCGAAAGCCCTGCTAAAGTACAGGTACTGAAACGTTTTGTAATTATTAGGTACCGTATAAACTGTTCCTGATAGCTGCTCTTTGTCTTGATTAAAAGCAAATCCAAAATGGAGAGTAGTGTTACTCGCTGAATCATAAAATTTTAATAAAGCAGCATCATGCCTCCGTGCCTGCATGGCCCAATCGAGGCTGCCAAAAATCCTATCTTCATCATAAGCAATTTCTTGCCTTCCCACTTTTAGAATTAATTTTTTATTTAACTGTAGTGCTACCCATGCCTCCTGCACCGATAATAATCCGGTATTGTCTATGGGTAAATTTGCTGTACTGCCCCAAGTACGTATGTCCTGAATGCTCATGAATATTTCGGCCCTATCAAATTTTAAACTGGACATGATCCGGGCGCGTTGACTGATAAAAAAAGCAGCCTTCTGGTCAGGTGTCGACAGCGTTGAGTAACCGTGCCGATATTCCGCCCGATTCATGTATTGCCCATTGAGTGAAAATTTAACTTGGGCCAAAGCAGATAAGGTAGGAAGGGTAAAGACAAAATAAAACAGGTAAGTTTTAGCACTCATATTTTTGAAAGAATAGAAAAGTTAATGACCAGCTTAGATGGATGGTAAATCATAGTTCAAGTAATTCCTTATTTTAATTTATTGGTATGACTTCAATCATGTTTATATGGAATTTCCATACAATGGCAAAGATCTCTGCTGCTCCAGTCGCTTTCTTCATTAAAAAACATCTCTTTTAGAGATGCCCAAAGAAATTGTGAGGTTTTTCCTGCCAAAAGTCAGGAAGTATTTGTACTTGCAACAGCGCATTGTTTCTTAAACTACAAAATGAGGAAGGCCTTCACCAGACATAAACTCAGGGAATATGACTATGATCATATAGAAATACTTATAGGCTACTTAATGTTGTCACTGAAAAAAGGCGTTTCTATTTATTCATCCTAAACCAATTTAGCATATGCTTTCAAAATCACAAGCAAGAGTGTTTTTCCTGGGAGGAACGGTTGTCACCTTCGGCATCTTCTTAGGATTATCCTGGAACTCATTAAGCAATGAGGTTCCGAAACGTACGCACGAGGAAAACCTCACACCGCAGGTAATCAGCGGTAAACACATTTGGGAAACCAATAACTGCATGGGTTGCCACACTATTTTGGGCGAAGGTGCTTATTATGCCCCTGAATTGACAAAAGTATATGAGCGAAGAGGCGAAGGCTATATTAAAGCAGCGTTGATGTCTAAAACACCATGGGCACCACGGGGTCGGAAAATGGTTGCGTATGAGTTAACCGAACAAGAGGCCAATGATGTGGTCGCTTTTCTGAAGTGGATTGGTGAAATTGATTTGAATGGGTTCCCGCCAAAACCTGATTTAAAAAAATAACCAACCTTTAAAAAATTCAACATGAAATATAAATCGCAGAAAGTAGCCTATTGGTTTTTTGTCTTATCCATGCTGCTGTTATCCTTACAAATTATATATGGTTTTATAATGGGGTTTGCTCATATGGGTTTCGATAATTTGCATAATATCATCCCGTTTAACACAGCCCGCGCGGTTCACACCAATTTATTGGTGGTTTGGTTATTGTCTGGTTTTATGGGTGCTGCCTATTACATTATTCCTGAAGAAGCAGAGCATGAGTTAGTCAGTGTTAAGCTTGCCTACATTCA
>JANOLM010000143.1:0-18338 GCA_031419815.1 Bacteroidia bacterium | reverse complement strand
TTTAGATACAGAGTTGGGTTATCTTATCCTTTTGGAAAAGAAAAAACCGGATACAGACCATATCAAATAAGTGCAAGTAATGAATTATTCTTTACCGACAATGAACCATATTTTGAAAGAAATAGATTCTTGGTTGCCTTTAACTTAAAGGTTTCAAAAGCTACATCTTTTCAAATTGGTTATTTGCATCAATTTGATTACAAAATAAACGATGAAACAGGTCGAGATTTTTTGCAAATTGGCGTGTTCATTGAATTATTCAGAAAGCATTCCGTAGGTCCAGCACATGACATTTACCTTAAAGACAATTAGGCCTAGGGTACAGCATTAAAATCAAATAGTGACATTGTCGTTTACAATCACAATGTACAGGAAGAGATTTTGAAGCAGGAAGGAGAGAGCAAAATGTAACTATTTTTGTTTTATCGTAACGCATTCCATCAAACTGATTACTTGATTCTCTCCGTTTTCCAGAGCCAATGAAAAAGAGGCATTCTCAGGTTCAATTTCAATTGATTTGTAATAGCTAATTCCTGATAACACATTCTCAGCAAATTTTATGCAATACTGAATTCTTTTCTCATCGTGACCAGCATCTTCAACTTGTTCTTTTAAATAGTCGATGTACAGATTCATTTCATTTATAAACATGTGTGGCCTTTCTACTTGTTGAAGCAGATCTGTTCTTCCATAAATATGATCTGTCATTCGCTGAAGCGATACTACTTCAGAAAAGTAGGCGATGTTCGGACCTGGACATATAGTAACGCTCTTTAGTTTTTTTAGAAAAACTTCCTTGTATTCAATACTGGCAGAATTGCTTAACCCCACGCATAAACATTCTTTTGCATGAACATCCTTAAGTTGCTTTTGGTAGTTCTCATCTGTTAAGTTAAGCGATTTTAGTTGTTCGGTTTTTAAAATTTGGTATTTGCTTGAAGCAGTGCAGATAGGCTCTGTGGTAAACTCTGTATTAAAGGCAAGGTGTTTTTCGGTACACGGGCTACCCGGTTTGCCTGCGGCAATGCGATGAAGTTTTTCATTTTCAGAGGAAGTACCTTTAAGATAATGAAAGCGGATGCCAAGTGGTGAGTTATTGCTTAATGTAATATCAGATTTGCTGGCTTTGCTCAATAGCTGAAGTGTTTTATCATCCACCGTTGTGGCTTCGGGACACAGTAAAAAGGGTGTGCCCCAGCCTGTGCTGTCTATTGCATAATGTTGAAGTAGAAATTCATTCTCTTCGGCAGTTCCTATTCCTCCTTGTGCTGTAATCTTTATAGGATGAGGTGAGTCGAACGCGAGTTTACCTTTGGCTGTAATGGCTGGATAATAAATCTCGTGAAGGGTTTTACTAAGTTCTTCCCTCTTACTTTTGAACTCTTCTAGTATAGGCCCCATTAAGTAGCCATCCGTTGCAAAAGCATGGCCACCACAGTTCAATCCTGATTCTATACGAAACTCACTTACCCAAATGCCTTTTTTAGCAAGGTATTTTCCCTGAATAAATGCAGAGCGATAATCACTTACTTTGATTACTACTTTTTTGCTGAACTCTCCCCATCCCGTGGCGTCAAAGGCTGTAAATTTTTCGAGATAGTTAAACAGTCTTGGATTTAGGCCGGCTGAAAAAATAATAGATGAATTCTTCAAGTCACTCAGGGCGTATCCCCGCAAGGCTGATACGGCATCTGTGCCATCTTCTTTCAAAACTCCCACATTGCCGGAATTGTTGCCATCTAATTTTGTCATGATATTCACATCAATACTTCCTGGCGTAATCTGGCTTCTCAGATAATTTTGAAGAGACTCTTTTTCAGGTTCATTAGCAGATTGAATCAATTGAAAATAAAGTTCTCTTAGCTTGTTTTCAGTCGGCAACATTTCAAAATACCTGGCCAGTTCATTGCCGGCTTTGAAGGCAGATGATTTTAGGTTTTCTATCTGCTCTTGAACAATCCTGCTCACTAAATTGAGATAATCCGTAATTCGCTTAGCACGATAGTCATTTTCATGTGTGGATATAGGGATATACTTTTCGTTGAGGCTTCCGTAGTAATGCTTGCGCATCATTTCAATGAGGCGATCCTCTACAATGGACATAACGGAAGGTATTCCAAAACGGGCAACCTTGATAGGGGAGTCCACCGTGAAGGCCAGACCCATAACAGGGATATGAAATGAATGAGGTAGTGTTTGCATGGTGATTTTTTTAAATAGAACTTGTAAAGACTATTAACTAAAGCTCAATGCTCTCAAGAATATTTTCTTTTTTGACTTTGTGATTAAAATTTTTGAAGTGCTTAGCCGAAGAACTAATTGCCCATGTTAACGGAATTACTCCTCCAACTACAAAAATACTTCCACCAATAATTCGCATCCAGGTTAAGGTTTGAAAGGAATCACTATCAATAAATTCGGCTGATCGCGCAAACCAAAGTCCATGCTCCACAACAGCCTGGAACTGCAAGAGGCCGGCCGGAAACATATCCAACAAAACCATCAGCATTAATCCGATATTGATCGACCAGAAAGAAATACGCAAAACTTTCCCTTTCCAATGATTACTATCAGTGAGTAGTTGACAGCAGAATAAGATGGTAGCGATGGAGAGATTGCCATAGACGCCCATCAGCGCAGCGTGTCCGTGATTGACGGTAAGGTAGGTTCCATGTTCGTAATAATTGGCAAGCGGAAGGTTGATAATGAATCCCAACACACCTGCACCAAAAAAATTCCAGAAGTTCACAGCAATCAGAAAAAGGAATACTTCGGGCATACCAAATTTTTTGTGTGATGATACAGATTTGCCAGTGGATAAAGTTGATTCTACCACACCAGGCAACTTTTGAAAACGCCATGCCTCTAACGTAAGCAAGATGAGTGGTATAACTTGAAGGGTTGAAAAGACCGAGCCTAGTGCCATGGTACCAACGGGTTTGGCGTTCCAATAGAAATTATGTGAGATGCCAAGTAAACCTGATCCGAGGAAAAGCAAGGTGGCTATATAGATCACTCGAATGGCAGCCTGTTTACTGACAAGCCCCATCAATACCATGAAATAACCAACCAGTATTGTCGTAAAGACTTCAAAGAAAGCTTCGGCCCACATGTGAATGACACACCACCGCCAGAAGTCGGCAATCACAAAATTAGTTTTGGGGGTTGCCACAAAGCCTGAAAGCAATAACACAAGAATACTACAAGTTGCGTAGACCAGCCAGTTTGGTAATTGCCACGGCTGACCAACTTTTATAGCAGGCTTAAGTGCTTTGTAAAGTGTGAAGCACCATATTGCCAAAATAACAAAAAGTAATCCTTGCCATACTTTGCCAGGCTCTACATATTCCCAACCTTGATGCCCGAACAAATACCAATTTTTAAAAATACCAAGCGGGCCAGCATAGATACCAACCATTGAACCAACTCCTAAACTTACAATCAATCCAAAAATAAAATTGATGGCTTGGCGCTGGTTAACAGGTTCCTGTGGACATAGGAGCGGGGCAATAAAAAATGATGCTCCGATCCAACAGGTAGATATCCAAAGAATGGAAAGTTGTACGTGCCAACTGCGCGTAATGGTAATGGGTAAGATTGTTCGGATGTCGTAGCCAAAGAAAGTTGTAAAATTTAGAAAATCGTGCACTGTTAAAATGCCGGCAGTTACTTGTACAATAAAAAGTAAAATGGCGAGATAAAAATATTTAAATGTGGCGTGTTGTGATGGCGTAGGTTGAAATTTAGCAACACCTTCCAGTGTCATTAAAGGACCAGAATTGGTGACATAAGCAGTGTCGTTTAGTTTATCAAGTTTTCCGTGATAGTAAAGCACAATACCTAAGCCTAGCATTAAACCTAGCGATCCAATGATAGTCCAGATAATGACTGCCGGTGAAGGTGTATTGCCAGCAATAGGATCATACGGCCAGTTGTGTGTATAACTATATTCTTTACCCGGACGCTCCACGCCACAAACCCATGAGCCCCAAAAAAAGAATGCCGAAAGCTGCCTGATTTCAAGATCAGTCTTGATGTAGTTAGCAGGCTTAAAGGATTCTTTCCCATTTCCTTTAAATATGTCTAAGTAAAATAAAGTCAACTGCTCGCAAGCATACACTTGGGCTGGAGAAAGCTTTACTTGGTTGCTTGCATTGCTATACTTGTTTTCTTTAATCTCCCGTTGCACCTGTACATTCACACCCAACCATTCCATTTTTGTAATGTCTGGTTGGTTGCCATAATATTGTTGCAAATAAATTGCAGTCTGGTGAAGGGCTTGTGCGGTGTAATCTGGTCCACGGTTGGCGCCATCTCCAAACATACTTCCGTACTCCATCAGTGCGTATTTTAGAAATACAGATTGGCCTGCCAGGATTTCATCTTGAGTAAAAACATTGTCGCCATTTTCGGATATGTAATCGGGTATGGGTGGAGCTTTGTAATACGTCTCATACCCAATGATAGAAACTCCGGTTATACTTACTACAAGAATAATGGTAATGGGTATCCACCATTTCCGTGGATTCATTAAGAATTGGATTAAATTAACTTCCATTACCTTCCTCGTTTTTGGTTTTGATGCGAAGGTATTTTGTTTTAGCTGTTGTATTTATGATTTAAGTCATATAAGCGAGTGAATTTAAACTATTGCACACGCACCTCCTGCGCATGCAGCTTCCGCTTTGTGATCTGTTTCATCTTCATTCTCAAACACACCAGTTAAATCGATGGCCTTAAGACTTTTTTCCAAAACTTCGAATTGCTCTTTACTTATATCTTCGAATGGAGCTTGCTTATAGTTGCCCGAATCAAACGGTAAGACGCTTAACCCATTGTAGGATGCTTTATTCTCCCACATCCAGTCGCCCACACTCTTCCAATCACTCTCTTGAATGGAAACAGTGGCCGATACGTTGTTTGCATTGTTTCCTCTTCGAAATCCATTTCGTACCCATTCGGTATTGAATTTTTTTATGCGATGTAGTAAATCCATGA
This sequence comes from Bacteroidia bacterium, assembly GCA_031419815.1. GTDB lineage: Bacteria > Bacteroidota > Bacteroidia > Cytophagales > Cyclobacteriaceae > ELB16-189. The sequence continues at coordinate 13,340 of JANOLM010000143.1, read as the reverse complement.
CATCTTCGGTTCGCAAAATACTTTCCTCTGGTGCCTTTTGAGGTATACAGATAATACCCTGTTTACTGTTGAGGAGATCGTCTTCTAATAATTCCGGATGATGGATAGCAAGATATTGATAGAGTGCTTCATTCTTACCAATGCGTACTCTTCTTAAGTAATAATCATTATGCCAGGCATGAATACCAGAAGAAGTACCCAACACAAGTGATGTGGTGCCGGATGGCTTAATGGTTGTATTGCGTGCCGCGAAATCAGTTCCAATCTTGGCCGAGGTTTTAAGGTTCATCTTCTTCACGGCTGCGGCTGTTTCCAGTAAATCGTAATGTTCTACCTTTCCGCTGGCTATGCCGGTCATGCCTATACCAATCAACGCATCTTGCTCTGTCGTTTTCTTCCATACTTCACGCAGATAATGAAAGTTGCTGAAGCCGGCCTGCAACGTTCCAAGAAAGGCCGCTGCTTTTGCCCGCTCATTCAAATCTTCCTGATCTGAAATATCCGATACGTTTACTTCGCAGAGATTGCAAAATTGAAAGGGACGCAAGGCAATTTCACAACAGGGATTTGTTCCCCAGTCCAGATCGTTGGTAAAATAAAATCCTGGTTCTCCAGATCCCGACACTTCTATTTTATTCCACAGATTAAAAAACTGACTATGCGTAGTGGTCTCTCTGGGTAGCACCACCGAGTTGTTGGCCCGGCCTCGCTGTTCGTTTAATTCCCACCAGTTACCAAATTTAGACGTAAGCATTTCTTCATCATCGGCCGAGAATAATGCAATCATAGCAGACCTTCTGATTCCCCCCGCCAATACTGCATTGGCCAGGTAGCACATGATGTCGTGGCACTGCAAAGGAGAAAGCCTTTCGCCATTTTGCTTTCGATCAAGTACGGCTTGCACATGAGCAACGCAGATTTTGAGTGGCTCAGGCCCGGGTGCTTTACCACCGGCTGTTACTAACCTGGCACCTTTAGGCCGGATGTCGGAATAGTCAAATTCAGGCAAGTAATCGCTTAGTCCAAAATATCCCTTCAGTAAAACTTTTATAGCATCGGCCCATCCTTCCAAACTATCGCCAATCAGAAATTTTCTTGTCTTCTCTGCTTTTTTAATGGCGGGAAGTTTTTCCACATGATGAAATTGAACAGAATAGCCAACGCCAGTTCCTCCTAATAACAGGAACAAAGTTTCTGAAAATGCACGTACATCATCTACCGGAAGGTAGGCACAATTATAGATGCGACTGTGATTGCGGGCAATGGCAGCACCTGCAAATTGCATAGCACGCATAGAAGGCAATACTTTCTTTTGGTAAACAAATTGCATCCAATGCTGAATATCTTCTTCTAGTTGAGGATATTTTTCAACCATCATGGTTTGGTATCGCAGACAGATTTCTGGCCAAGTTTCCCTTCGTTTTACCTCTGGCAGATACCGCGCATATTTCATGTGGATAATTAGGTCACTTAAAATTTGCTGATTCAGTTCCATCGAATGTTTATTTCGCGTTGAGCATTTTTGCCTTTGGAAACAAAATATTATTTTCAAGATGAATGTGCTGCATCAGGTCATGGTCAAATTCATGAAGCATTTTAAAAGTAATTTGATACGTGGGGCAGGCAAAGGCGGGCGGTGTATAATGATTGGTGAGTGACCGGATGGATTTGATCAAATCACCTGCAGACTCATGCTCATGTTCCATAGCTAAAATAGGTTTATCTAAATTTGCTAATAGAACCGAGTTTTCTATGAACCCATTATTTTGTTGAATAATCCTTTTAATAGCAGGAAAAAGAATTTCTTCTTCTTTTGGCAGGTGTTCCAATAATTCCTCAGCAAGGCTATTAAAATCTTTTCGTATTTTATGAAGCGCAGGTTGGTCTTCACCGTGAGCATTACAAACCTTGTCTAATAATTCCCTGATCTCAGGAATGGATTTTCGAACATATTCATGATGATTCTGAAGAATGAAGTCAATTAGTAAGGAGAGATTCCAGGTTTCGAACCTCGCGTGTTTATCCATGTCAGAATCACCCTTCGTTACTAATAGTTCAATCCAAATTTGTTCAGGATCTAGGTTGTGTTTCTTGCAAACATCTTCAAATCGTTTTTTGCCATTACAGCAATAGTCAAGATTATATTTATTTAATATTTCGATTGCATGCGGAAAGTGCAAGGCAATATCGGCCACTGAAGCAGAGGCCCTATCAAGAGTTTCAACTGTTGCTACCATAATGTTTAAGGTTTTATTTGGATCAAAGCTACCGTCACGGCAATATGCTGCCTATGACCTTAATCATATACAAGGATATTTTTAGCCTTTAAAGATTTGAAGAATGGATATGGCAACTCTCTGTGAAATATGATTAGAATCATATTCTGTTTACATGAATTGCAAGAATATTGCTTTTATAATTTCAAAACTGATAAATATCATTTCAGAATTAATCAATAAGATTCAAATTGCCCTCGAAAAAAAAACAAAGACCCTAATTTTAAGTATATGAAAACGAAAAGAAATTATCTGGCTATTCTAATCTCATTAACTGTATTCTTATTTTCATGCGGTGGTGGAAATCAAGAAGCAATGTCAACAGTAGAAGGGATTCCTGCCGGAGGTGGTCAATCCTCTGTTCAGGATGATGTATCGCAAAAAGATGTCGTACGTGTGGCTGTTGGATCAGCTGATCATACCACTCTGGTAACGGCATTACAGACAGCAGAATATGTAGATGTTCTGTCCAATGCGGGACCCTTTACCGTATTTGCTCCCACTAACGCAGCGTTTAATTTATTGCCTGCCGGAACGGTAGAAGGTTTGCTAAAACCAGAGAGCAATGATGCCTTGCGCAATATTTTGGAATACCATGTAGCCGTAGGCGGGTATAAACTAGAGAACTTGAAAGACGGGCAGAAAATAAATCAGGTGAATCTGGATAACGTTGTCATTGGCATTAAAGATGGAAAGTATACAGTAAATGGGGCAAATATTGTCGCCACTGTTCCCGCTTCCAATGGCATAGTATATGTGATTGATGCTGTACTTTTGCCTCCGGCTAAGAAGTAGTAGGCAGTAAGAACTGACTCAGTAATGATGTTAGATTACTGAACTGAGTATAAAAACATCGACACAATTTGAAGAAAGACATTTTAGACCGTAGCGACATTATCAATTTGGTGGATTTGTTTTATGACAAAGTCACGAAGGATGAATTATTAGCTCCCGTGTTTCGCCATGTGGATTGGCCGCAGCATTTGCCAACGATGTATAACTTCTGGTCTTCGATGTTATTAGGGGATCAAACCTATCAGGGTAATCCCTTTCAAAAGCATGTTCATCTTACTATTGATTCTTCACACTTCAATCGATGGCTTGAATTGTTTAGGCTAACAGTTGATGAGCATTTTGCTGGCTTTAAAGCGGACGAAGTAAAAAGCCGCGCAACCAGTATTGCCGGAGTATTTCAACATAAAATGGGACTTCTTAAGTAATTGCCAAACCTTACCTTTTAACTACATTCCATCGGACAACTTGTTCGAGTTTGGAGGATTGAATAAGTTTAATTTTAGTGCCTTCCATTTCAATCAACCCCTCATCGCGGAAATCGGATAAGACCCGGATCACGGACTCTGATGCAGTACCTACCATCTTTGCAAGATCATCTCGCAAAATGCTTATCGGCCCTACGCCTTTTTTTAATTGCCACATTTTCAATAATGCTTCGGCTGTACGTTGACGCACGGAATTATAAGCAAGGTGAAGGAGTTGGGCTTCTTTATCGGCCACTTTCTTACAGAGCAAAGAGATAAAGCTTGCGGACACATCAGGTTGGTTGTGAAGGAGGCTGATGAAATCATTTTTGGGTATCATCACCAATTCTGAATCTTCGAGTGCGATGGCCGCATCCGTAAAGGTGCTGTTTTCCAGTAGCGGTTCATATCCAAAAAAGTCATTCTCCTTATAAAGATTTGTGATTAGTTCTTTTCCATCTGGGTGCGCCTTGAAAGTTTTAACGCTCCCTGTGTTAATAAAAAAAACATATGATGGTGTGTCCCCTTCAGAAAATATTTCTGATTTCTTTTTGTATGATTTAACCTTGTTATCCTTGCAAAGGTCTTTGAGGTTCAGCACCTGGCGTGCATCTTTGATAAACAGGTTCAATCCTTCTGCTGTGGTTTCATAAATGCGCTGTTGCATGGCGCTCTTTCTAAGCCTGACTTCAATCGAATTGAGTAAGTCAGTATCATCAAATGGTTTTGTCAGGTAATCGTCTGCGCCCATGCTCATTCCTTTCCGCATGTCTGCTTTCTCAACTTTGGCGGTTAGAAAAATGAAAGGTATACGCGCAGTTTCTGGTTTTTTACTTAAGATGTGCAGCACTCCATAACCATCTAGCTCTGGCATCATAATGTCGCAAATAACCAAGTCGGGGAGTAAAGTCTGAGCGAATTCAGCACCTTCTTTGCCATTCTTAGCTGTAATCACTTCATAGTTAGCCAACGAGAGAATTTCAGCGGTATTTTCCCGCAATTCGTTATTGTCTTCAATCAGGAGTATTTTTTTCATCAGTGTTAAAGGGTAAAGTAATTGTGAAGATGCTTCCTTTGCCTTCGTCACTTTTGAAGGTAATGGTTCCTTTGAGCAAGTCAAGGTAACGCTTCACGATATTCAAACCTAGGCCTGTGCCTTGAATGTTTGATGCATTACTGGCTCTGAAGAATCGATCGAAAATATGTTTTACTTCGGATTGAGGTATCCCAATTCCTTCATCCTGAACTTCGATTGTGAGGTGATCCTCTGTACAAAATACTATTAAGTAGATTTTTTTTCCGGAATCAGAATATTTGCTGGCATTGGAAATCAAGTTGAATAGTACACTTCGCAGCACTTTAGGATCTGTATAAAAATCTTTTTCTGGCTGCTTCAGATCGATAATCAATTGTTGGGTTTCTTTCAACACGGGCTTCATTTCTTCTTTGATTTCATCGAAGAAAGAATATAAGGAGATATTTTCTTCATTGACCTCATTACGTCCTTCCTCCAGTTTTCCCAATGAAAGGAAGTCATTTAAAATAGAGCTCAGATGATTAACCGATGATTTTACCCGGTCAATGTGTTTGTCCACCTTATTCAATTCTCCGCGTTCTCTGTATTGCTTAATAAGTGAAGTAGAACTTAAAATAGCACTGAGCGGAGTTCTGAATTCATGCGATGCGATAGAAACGAATTTTGATTTCAGTTCATTAAGCTCACGTTCTTTTTCCAAAGCTTTACCTGCCTCTTCCTCCGCTTTCTTGCGCACTAATATTTGCTGTTGTAGGTCTCTGTTTAATTTTTCCAGTTTTTGCACGGAGAGATTTAACGCTTCGGTACGCGACTTTACTTTTTTCTCTAATTCAGCTGCATATTGGATCAGTTGCTCTTCACTTTTCCGCAAGGCATTTTCAGCCGTTTTCCTTTCGGAGATATCCGTGATAAATGCCATGCTTAACATTTGCCCATTCAGAGTGGTAAAGCTCAAACTTATTTCCACTGGAAACTCGGAACCATCCAGTCGAAGGGCCTGAAGATCCCTACCCACACCCATCCTTCTGGGCAATGGATGTAGATTAAATTGTTTACGGAAACCCAAATGTTTGCCACGATAGCGTTCAGGCAGCAGTTCTTCAAGACTGTGGTCTGCCAATGTATCGGGTCCATAACCAAACATTTTCTCTGATACAGGATTTGCAAGCAGGATTTTTCCCTCTTCATTGATCATAATAATACCCTCAGCAGAAGTTTGGAAGATTTCGCGAAAAGTGTCACTTGAGACAAACGAGATTTCCCGAGGCTTTTTCTCTAACATTAAGAATATATTAATGATTCCAAGATACGAGACAAAAATCATTTTCTGTGCTTTTTATGTAGGAGAGGAAGAACTATGATAAAAATCATTTTTTGATCTGATAAATAAGAGCATTTTATGCCGTTTGATGAAAGTATGTTTACAGCACGAAGGCAAAGTTAATTTCGATTGAGCTATCGGTTATGGACAATAAAACTATTCTGTGTGCAATTGATTTCTCTGAATCATCCATACAAGCATTAAAGTGGACTTTAACGATGGCTCAGTTAACGCAGGCCAAGGTAACGGTATTGTTCTGTTATCGATTAATAGCTGCAGTCGATGAGGAAGAAACACAAGACTTGAAAAAAAATATGGAGGATGAGGCCTTCAAAAAATTTACTGAAATAGAAAAAAAAATCATCAATGGACATGCTGTTTCGTATCGGTTTGTTACGGAGGTTGGTTTTTTTTCCTTTCGGATAGAGATGTTTATTCGCAAAAGTCCGGTAGGTTTACTAGTAATGGGAACTTCCATTGTCCAAAACTTTGATGAATATAAGAGCCTTAGTTTTGAGCAGTTTTTAAAAAATAGTAAAGTGCCTGTGGTGATCGTGCCGGAAGAAGGAAAGGATTTTATTGTCGTATAGATCCATTTGATTTTTTGAACTAAAAAAATAAACCCTATGAAAACCATTCTGGTTCCAACTGATTTTTCCAAGTTATCGAAAGTGGCGGTTTCTTATGCGATAGGGTTCGCAAAGAAAATAGATGCCAGAATCATTTTGTTGTCCGTGATTAATGCAAGCTCTTCCTCTAAGACCTTGATGAATTGGAAAAAGCTTGAAAGGGAAATGGTTAAAACTGCTCAACAGGATGCCGATCAACTCATCGATGAAGTTAAAGCAGATGCTGGTGACATAGACATCTCATTTTGCTCCACATTAGGTTTCCCAATAGAGGAGATGATCGATCAATTTGCAGTACGTAATAAAGTAGATCTCATCGTCATGGGGTCTAAGGGAGCAACAGGTTTAAAAAAAGCTTTTATGGGGAGCAATGCAGCCGCGGTGATTGATACGTGCAGTGTGCCGGTGATTGTGGTGCCTGGCGATGCAAAATTTAAACAAATAAAAAAATTGGTGTACGCTACTGATATGCAAAACGTTCAAAAGGAATTAAAGACCCTTACAAAGTTCACAAATATTTTTGATGCTCATGTCCATGTATTGCATGTGATCGCGGGAGATTTGCCCAAAGATAAAGTGAAGGAATTGAAAAGAGATTGGCCTCAGATTTCATTGGAAGAAGAGCTAATAAAGACTGCCAAGAATCCGAAAATACATTTACACATTTTAAAAAATGAAAGCATTGCGGAGGCGGTTGATACATTCGTCAATGATAAGAAAGCCGATTTGCTTGCCATGTTTACGCATCGGTTGGACTTCTATGAAAAATTATTTGGGAAAAGCGTAACGCGTCAGCTTGCCTTTCACAATAACGTACCGCTGCTAACCTTCAACAAAACAAATATGCCAAGGAAAAGGGTCTCTTTGATTCTGTAATTTCATTCATATTTCAAACTTTCACAGGAATTTTACTGACAGCTTTCGTTCTCCAAATAACTTTACATCCTTCTTAACCTTCTGAATCAGATCGCCTTCAATTTCTTCATATATATAATCCGGACAAAACCATCGATGGAAACGAAATGTCCATGGTGATAGATTACTGGAATGATCATCCTTGGACTTCATCATCTCATTCTGTTCTTAGATTTTTTACCGGATTGCTTAACGCTGCTTTGGCTGACTGAAATGATACAGTTATCAAAGCAATCACCAGCATACCCAGCGCTGTAATGACAAAGACAGAAATAGTAAGTTCAGTATGGAAAGCATAGCCCTCAAGAAATTTTTGACTGCCCCACCAGGCCAGAGGTAATCCAATGGTCAACGCAATTCCCACCAACAAAATGAAATCCCGGCATAGCAATACAACCAGTTGAGATACTGTAGCCCCCATTATTTTGCGAATGCCAATTTCTTTCACTCGTTTTTCAGCCGTGAATGAGGCCAGCCCGAACAGGCCAAGGCATGAAATGAAAATGGCCATACCGGTGAAACAGGTGGAAAGTTTACCGACCATGATTTCGCTTTCATAGATTTTTCCGAATTCATCATCCATAAATTTATATTCCATCGGAAAGTCTGGCTCAAACTTTTTATGTAACGACTCAACAGATTTCAGTGCTTCAGTGGCCATACCCGGTTGATAGCGGACGAACAAGAGGTTAGAATTTTTGAGGTTCATGGAAATGATTACCGGAGTGATTTGTCCTTGGAGCCCGGTGCTGTGGAAATCTTTTACAACGCCAATAATCTGTCCTTTGTGGGATGCGTTTAGTTGCTGGCCAACTGGGTTAGTGAGCTTCATGCGTTTAGCCGCTTCTTCGGTGATAATGAAATTGCTGGAGTCGGAGGGAAATTCGGTTGAAAAATTTCTTCCGTCAACAAGAGTAAAATCGAATGCCGACAGAAAATGTTCATCACATTTGAGCCAGGTAAAGACTAGATTATCTTCTTTCGTTTTTCCGGGCCACGCATCATCGGGCAGTACTATGCCGCCAAAAACTTGCATCGGATTATTGTCACTCATAGCAACATTCTTAATAGCTGGATTTTGAAGAGCTTCATTCCTGAAAGCTTCTATATTTTTACGCAATCCTGCATTGATATTGAAATAGAAAGCATTCTCCTTATCGAACCCCAGATTCTTGCTTCGCATATATTCTATTTGTTGCTGAACTACTATCGCACCAACAATCAGTGTTACCGAGATACTAAACTGGAACACGACAAGTCCTTTGCGGATGCTGGCACCTGTAAGCAATGGTGGTTTACCTTTCAATACATGGATGGCCTGCAGCGATGACAAGAAGATAGATGGATAGCTACCGGCAAGTATTCCGGTAAATAAAGTGACACCAATAAGACTTCCAAAAATGGCGGGCTGCAGGTAATCAATGACAATTTGTTTACCTGTTAGTTGATTAAACCACGGCAATAGTAAATGAACGATGAGTAAACCAATGAAAAGAGAGATAAAGGAAATCAATATCGATTCGCCCATGAATTGCCTGACGATTGATTGGCGGACAGCGCCAACGACTTTTCGTATACCTATTTCTTTGCTGCGACTCATGGAACGTGCTGTTGCGAGGTTCATAAAATTGACACAGGCAATTAAGAGGATGAAACCGGCAACAATACTGAAGGCTATTATGTAAGTGATGCGACCACCTGCTTGTTTACCGTTCGTGAAGTTGTCGTGAAGTCTCCAATCCGTCAATGGGAAAAGAAACAGTTCAACGTTGGAATCCCACCTTGGCCATATCTTAGGTTTGGTGATCACCTCCGCGATTTTCTTATTGACAGATTCTTTGTCTACCCCTTTGTGAAGTTTTACATACGTGCGTCCGCCCGTCCAGGCGCCCCATTCATGATTGTACTGGTCTTCTTTAGCATGAATTTCATATGGAAGAACGAATGTAAAAGCAAGGCTTGAATTTTTTGGAACATCTTCAAATACCGCAGTCACTTTTGCGTCAAGATTGTTGTTCAACCTGAATACTTTTCCAATGGCGCTTTCGCTAGGAAAATATTTGTCCGCCAGTTTTTTTGAAAGAGCTATTGAGTTGATGTCGGAAATCGGATTGATACGATCTCCTTCAATAATGGGAATCGTAAATATTTTGAATAGGGTAGGGTCGGCATGGATACCTTCCTCATAAATAGCCTTGTCATTGTATTTGAAGAGAACATGACCTTTAAAGAATATCAACCTGCACGATTCTTCTACTTCGGGCAATTCTTTGAGTCCTGCAGCCAGAGGGCCCGGGGCACCAAATTGCGTATCTATGCCATCAGGAAAGGTATGGTTACGCATGATCTGATAAATACGATCCTTATCCTGATGAAAATTATCGAACGAAATTTCATCGATCACCCAAAGGAGAATTAAAATACTACCAGCTAATCCAAATGCGAGTCCGGTGATATTGATGAAAGAATACGTAGCGTTCTTTATGGAAGAACGAAAAAATATTTTGAGGAAATGGTTGAGCATATAAAATTGATTTAATTGAACTGAAAATTTATTTCTTAATACAATGCCAGGCCGGAAAAATCGGAGAATATTCCATGCTAGTCTTCTCTTTGCTTTCCTTGCGCCAAATGATTTCAAATCTTTCTCCAACTTCTGAATGAGGTCGCCTTCAATTTCTTCAAAGAGTTGAGGAGGGCAGAACCATCGAAGGAATCGCAGTGGATGTTTGCTGGGACTAATCATTTCGGGTTTTTCATCGTTCATGATCAATCATAGGTTGGAAAGGTTTTTGATCATTTCGTTTTAGCCCTGAAAGGGCGGAATATCTAAACGCAGGGTGAAGCCCTGCATATAAAACTGGCATCATGTTAAGCCCTGAAAGGGCGGTATAGTTAGTCCCACACATAACGTTCGTCATAGTCAACCTTATACTTTTTTAAGAAAGCCCTGTATTCGTCCTGAAAAGTTTTGCTCTTATGGTGTTCGTGCTGATTTTCAATGTATGCGATAACCACATCAACCTCAGATGGATTTACCGAGAACGCTCCATAGCCGTCCTGCCAGTAAAAATTCTCTAAGCTCTCATCCTTTGTCTTCATCCACTTTGAGGAATGAGATTTCATTTCTTCCAATAGTTTCATCAAAGCAATTTTCTTGGAAAGAAGGCATAGTACATGGATGTGATCGGTATAACCACCAATCTTAATCGGATTACATTCAAGATTGTTAAGGATACCACCCAGGTAACTATACAGTTCCCGCTCGATGGCATGGGAGATAAGTGATTGCCTGTGTTTGGTGCTGAACACGATGTGCAGGTAGTTCTTAACAAGGGACTGCCCCATATATTTTAGTTTTTAGTTACGAATTGTATCACGCCCTTTCAGGGCTATAATTTAATAGTGTTCACCAATACAGGGCTTCACCCTGTTTTGGTGTATTACGCCCTTTCAGGGCTATCAGCATCGCACTCCACACCAATCTTTTCTTCGCCTTTCGTTCTCCAAATAAATTCATGTCTTTTTCAAACTTTTGAATCAGGTCACCTTCGATTTCTTCATATATATAATCCGGACAGAACCATCGAAGGAAACGAAACGCAAAATGATGTGTGACATCCTTCTTATTCATTTTCTCAGACTTTCAATCGGGTTCGCACTGGCAGCCCGAATCGTAAGTGTTCCAATTGTGACTAAGGCAATGGAGAGAATACTCAAGGCAGCTATTACGAAAATCCAGATATCCAGAGACACACGGTAAGCAAATGATTGAAGCCACCAGTTAATAGCTAACCACCCGAGTGGAGTGAAAATGACTACTGCTATTACAATCGGTTTAAGAGATGAAAAGCTAAGCAGTCGGGTTATATTCAAGACAGATCCCCCCATTACTTTCCTAATTCCTATTTCTTTTACTCTTGCCTCTGTCATGTAAGTAGCTAACCCCAGAAGGCCAAGGCATGCAATGAAAATAGCAATAGAAGTAAATAGGGTAGTGATCAGAAGCGTTGTTCGCAGGTTATCGAACTTACGCTGGTATTCCGCATCTGCGAAATGATATTCGAAAGGATAGGCAGGATTGTATTTGGTGGAAAGATTGGACAGTGTCGCCAGAATTTCAGTAATGGGTTTAATAGGATTCAATTTTATGTAGACTACATTGAATGCCCACTTTGCCTTGCCTCCAAATAAAACAATGGGTTCTATTTTTTGAAATGGTGAGGTAAATACAAAGTCTTTCACCACGCCTATCACATGCCATTCGCGATTGTTGTCCTTGATCGTTTCTCCTATCGGTTTTTTAAATCCCATCACATTCAGCGCGGTCTCGTTGAGAATAGCAGCGGTGGAATCAGTGGAAAATTTTTGCAAATCCATATCGCGTCCTTTTAGAATAGTTAGTCCAGTGGTGACTGTAAAATTTTCGTCCACATAAATTCTTTCAATGTCAGTTCGTTCCTCGGGATTTTTCCCTTTCCATTCCATACTTGTTGTGCCACTCCATTGTTCAGTTATGGGTGTGCTCGTTTTGCTAATAGAGATGGAAGTTTCGCTTTGCTCTAATTCATTTTTAAAAGCTGTAAAGTTTTTGATCAGATCGCCAGTCAGGGGCATATAAACAAGATTATTCCTGGAATACCCTGAGTCTCGGTTCTGCGTGTAAATGATTTGTTTGCGAATGACGATGGTGGATACAACGAGCGTGACAGCAAATCCAAATTGAAGCACCACTAGCAATGTGCGCAGTGTACTTCGGTTTGAAGAAGAAATATTCATCCCTTTCAGAATTTGAACCGGGCGGAATGATGAAAGATAAAAGGCAGGATAGCCACCGGCCAATAGCCCGATCACCAAAATAAATCCGAGCGCACCAAACCAGAAAATAGGATTGCTTAAATCAAGAGTGAGTTGTTGCCCGATCAGCGTATTAAAGAAAGGTAGACTAAAGTACGTGACTACTAAGGATAGGACAGCAGCAGATGCTGCCACTAAGATGGCTTCACATAAAAACTGAACGATGAGTGAATACCTAATGGCTCCCGTTACTTTGCGCACAGCTACTTCTTTCGATCGTCTTTGGGCTCGTGCGGTGCTTAGATTGATAAAGTTAATGCAGGCGATGCTAATCAGGCAAATACCCAGTATGCCTAACATTCGAATAATTTCAATGCGACCTCCAACCGGCTTTCCATTTTCGAAACTGGAGTAGAGGCGCATTTTTGTTAATGGGTAAAGAAATATTTCAATATGCTGACCATCGGCATAGTATTTTTTTTCAATATCGCGAATAGCGCTGTTGGCGGAAATAATATCTGCGCCTTGTTTTAACTTGACTAGAGTAGTTACGGAGTTGTTTCCCCAAAATGTGTCTTTCTCTCCGAGGCTCTCCAGGAATCCGAACGAGATCAAGTATTCAAAATTGAATTCGGTATTGGAAGGGAGATCTTTCAGAATACCAGATACATTAAACTCAAAGCTATACCCTGATTGACTAATGGTTACAGATTCACCGAATGCTTCCTTGTCACCAAACAATTGGCGCGCGAAGCTTTCAGTTACGACAATTGAATTGTGATTATTAAATGCTTTCAGAGGATCACCTTTCAGCATTGGAAAAGACACTAATGAAAGAAATGAAGGATCGGTAAACACCCCGGTTGTCTTCAAAATTCTTTTTTCACCTATCGTGAATAAATGTGCAGTGCCCCAGTTGGCATAGCTTGCCGCACCTTCTATAAACGCATATTCCTCTTTCAAAGTAGGAGCCAGTATACGAGGTGTGGTGGACCAGCAATTGACTTGACTGTTTTCGGTTGCCCGGTTCCATGCCATGTATAGTCGATCGTTGTCAGTATGAAATTTTTCGTAGCTTAACTCATGTGCAATCCATAGGAACAGGAG
>JANOLM010000142.1:0-9223 GCA_031419815.1 Bacteroidia bacterium | reverse complement strand
GAACCAGGCAGAGGCTAGTTTGGAGTTTGGCGAAGTAGAAGTGATGAACCGTGCCATGAACCTAGCATTTGCTACGCTTTCGGGCGATCCGGATTGGGTCAATCAGGAGGCAAAATTAATAAGTTCAGTTACGCTGCAAGACATCAAGCGCGTAGCGGGAGAAGTTTTGAGAGATGAGAATTCTTCGGTGATGTATTACAGGGCTGTTAATAATTAATTTTGTTAAATGATGTCGGTAGAGAAGTATCATATACCCTTCGGTATAACAGATTGGAGTACTGTTTCTTCTATAACTCATCCAGGTGAAACAGGGTTTGCGGTTTGGAAGACGTTACAGTTGGGCGGCTTACGGATTCGAATAATTGAATATTCAGAAAATTATCTAGCCGATCATTGGTGCCAAAAAGGCCATCTGCTTTTTGTGTTAGAAGGAGAATTGATTACGGAATTGAGTGACGGAAAAAAATTTAAAATGAAAGAAGGGATGTCCTATCAGGTGTCTGATGAATTGAGTTCGCATCGATCTTTTGCACCAACGGGAGCCAAACTTTTAATTGTAGATGGAAGTTTCTTAGCTGTATAAAATCAATTCCGATGAAAATACGAGTAGGCATGGGTTTCGATGTGCATCAACTGGAAGCAGGCCGCGACTTTTGGTTAGGAGGGATTAGACTTCCTGCAGAAAAAGGAGCAGTAGGTCATAGCGATGCGGATGTGCTTATTCATGCCATCTGCGATGCGCTGCTCGGTGCCGCAAATTTGCGCGACATTGGCTTTCATTTTTCAAATTCTGACAATCGGTGGAAAGGAAAGGACAGTAAATATTTTTTGGCGGAAGTCACCAAAATGATACACGATAAGGGTTGGCAAATTGAAAATGTAGATTGTACTCTTTGTTTAGAGAAGCCGAAAATCAACCCCCATATACCAGAAATGAAAAAAGTGCTTGCTTCATTAATGGATATTAGCGAAGATGACATTTCCATAAAAGCAACTACGAATGAAACCCTCGGCTATGTAGGCAGACAGGAAGGTGTGAATGCATATGCAGTGGCATTGATAAGATCATTAAAAGATAGACCATGAAAACGCTACTATTATGTTTCGTTTTTTTGTCATACTGTTTTCTTATCGGTTGTGACAATGAAAAGCCTTTAGAAGAAATCGATCCTCTCGTAATTGAACCTAATCTTTGTGATTCATCAGGTGTTTTAAAAATGAAATTATATGCAGAGGTTTGGATTGGCTGGGACAGCGAGTGGAAGGTAATAATTGGAGACTCCGCAAGGATAGCCGATTATGGAGGGTGGGTGCCTTTTCTGTGTCCAAGCCTACCGGATAGCCTTCGGCAAAATGGGCTCGAATTAATAATTTCGTATTCGGATAAATCCCGAGTCCTGGGTGATCAGGGTCTAATTAGTAGAGCCGAATTACTTTCGATAAAAAGGATTAGTGATTTTCCAGAAGAAGACCCGCGCAATGAAGAAAATATGGGTACATTTTATTTAAAGGATAATGAAGGCAAAAATATATTGATTGATAAAGGTTTGGTTTTCAGGAATGAAAATGAATGGACTGAATTTCTTGACTCTCAACCAGGAGCCATACCCAGCCGGAAGGTAGATTTTGAAAAGTATACACTGGTGGTTCAGGCTGTGAGGCACGGGGGTTGCGCATGGATATATAAAAGAAGCTTTGATGAAATTGGACTCCATGAGTATAAGTACAAAATTAGTGCGGAAATTTATGGAGGATGCAAGGTTCTTATTACTAAATTTCATTGGGTTACCGTACCTAAAATTTCTGAAACAGATATTGTTGTCTTTGAGTTTGAAGAGAAATTCCCATAGTGGAGATTAAAAAACATTCATTGCTTAACTCTGAATTAAAGCAAAATGAAGACTGAACATAAATATGAGATCATCTTATATTGGAGTAAGGATGATAAGGCTTTTTTGGCTGAAGTTCCTGAACTTCCAGGATGTGTGGCTGATGGACAGTCATATTTGGAAGCAATAAAAAATGTGGAGCCCGTAATTGAGTCCTGGATTGAAACCGCAAAATCGTTAGGACGATCTATTCCTGAACCAAAGGGGAAATTGATGTATGCCTGATAAGCCCCAAATAATAATCACTTCAGACGGCTCGCACTCCTTAATCAATACCGAACTAAACGAAACCTATCACTCCACCCACGGAGCCATTCAGGAATCCATTCATGTTTTTATTAAAAGTGGTCTTGACTATTTTCAGCAAAAGAATAAACCAACTGAGATCAAAATTTTAGAAGTCGGATTCGGCACGGGCTTGAATGCACTTCTAACCCTACAATACAATTTGGCGCACCCGATAAAAATTCAATACGATTCTTTAGAAGTGTTTCCAATTGAACAGCAAACTGCCTCGAGGCTGAATTATCCAAATACACTTGGCTTTCCCGAAGCGGAAAAGTATTTCATGCAACTCCATCACTCTCCATGGAATGAGGAAATAATGGTAACTGATCACTTCACCCTTTTGAAGCATCATGTTAAAATTCAAGATATTGAATTGGGATCAGAAAAATTTGACATAATTTATTTCGATGCTTTCGCGCCCAGCAAACAGCCTGAGATGTGGGAGCTTTCTATTCTGAAAAAGATAGAGCAGTCTATGAGGGTAAGCGGTGTTTTTGTGACGTACTGCGCCAAAGGCCAGGTTAAGCGTGATCTTAAGTCGGTAGGATTATCGGTGGAGACATTGCCCGGCCCCCCCGGGAAAAGAGAAATGATTCGTGCCACCAAGTGTTGAACTTTTTGTAAACTCAAAATCCCTATTTTTGCCTGTTAAATAAAAAAAGCGTGGCGAGTAAAAATGTTAAAATAGGTACAGTGCAGATGAGTTGTGCCAAAAGCCCTGAAGAGAACCTCAATAAGGCCATTCAAGGAATAAAGGAAGCCGCTGATAAAGGTGCTCAAATCGTTTGCCTTCAGGAGTTGTTCACATCGCTTTACTTTTGTGATGTTGAGGATTATGAAAATTTTAAGCTTGCTGAACCCGTTCCAGGGCCCTCTACAGATTCATTGTCTAAAGTAGCAAAGGAACTGGGCGTTGTTATCATTGCTTCTTTATTTGAAAAAAGAGCCCAAGGTATTTATCACAATACTACCGCGGTGTTGGATGCTGATGGAAGTTATCTAGGCAAGTATCGCAAAATGCACATACCTGATGACCCGGCTTTTTATGAAAAATTTTATTTTACTCCTGGTGATCTTGGTTATAAAATCTTCAAAACAAAATTTGCAACGTTTGGTGTTTTAATTTGCTGGGATCAATGGTATCCGGAAGCAGCACGTATCACTTCACTGATGGGTGCAGAAATTTTATTCTATCCAACGGCCATTGGTTGGGCTACTTCGCAGGATGAGGCTACTAATACGGAACAATACAATGCGTGGCAAATTATTCAACGCAGCCATTCGATTGCAAACGGTGTTCACGTGGTAAGCGTCAATAGGGTTGGCTTTGAGCAAAATGGTGCCATGAAGTTCTGGGGAGGTTCCTTTATTTCAAATCCATTCGGAAGCATTTTGTATAAAGCACCGCACGATCAAGAAGAAGTTAATGTATTGGAAATAGATCTGAGCAAGACAGATCGTTACCGCACTCATTGGCCTTTCCTCCGCGACAGAAGAATAGACTCTTATCAACCGATTACGAAGAGATTTATTGATGAAGAGTAAATCATTTAAGATTCAAAATTCAAGATTGGCTTATACCAAAATTTTGAATCTCGAACTTTGAATTTATAATGAATAATAACTTGAAAACTCCCCAACAACTCGGCTATCACTTCCCAGCAGAATTTACTACGCACACCGCTACATGGCTAAGCTGGCCGCACAAAGAAGCATCCTGGCCTGGCAAGATTGAAACGATTTATCCAA
The DNA here is from genome assembly GCA_031419815.1 of Bacteroidia bacterium. Lineage (GTDB taxonomy): Bacteria > Bacteroidota > Bacteroidia > Cytophagales > Cyclobacteriaceae > ELB16-189. Next base: position 5,297 of record JANOLM010000142.1, on the reverse strand, counting down.
TTTATTGCGAGTTCATCAAGAAGGTAGCTGAAGGTGAAAAGGTAAATATTAATGTCGTTGATGAAGCTATGAAGACAAAGGCAATTACCCACCTCCAAAAAGTGGGTGCTGATTTTGCGAATATTCAATTTTTCATGCATCCTACTAACGATGCATGGTGTCGAGATCATGGCCCAGCATTTTTAATCAACCAATCTGAAAAGAAGAAAATGATTTTAGATTGGGGCTACAACGCCTGGGGTGGAAAATATCCTCCCTTCGACCTGGATGATAATATTCCAACATTAATCGCCAAGCACTATAATCTTCCAGTGGTCTATCCTGGTATCGTCATGGAAGGTGGCTCTGTTGATTTCAACGGAAAGGGAACTGTCCTTACAACTACTTCTTGTTTATTAAATACAAATCGAAATCCTCATCTCAATCAAAAGCAGATTGAAAAATATTTGCATAGCTATTATGGGGTTTCGAATATTTTATGGTTAGGCGATGGTATTGTCGGAGATGACACTGATGGCCATATTGACGACATCACACGCTTTGTGAATGAAGATACAGTTGTAACAGTTGTTGAAGGGAATAAAGAGGATGAGAATTACGAACCACTTCAGGAAAATCTTAAGTCGCTAAAATCAATGCGGTTAGAATCGGGTAAGCAAATCAATATTGTAGAACTGCCAATGCCTTCAGCAATTGTGTTTGAAGACATGAGATTACCCGCTTCATATGCCAATTTCTACATAGCGAATAGATATGTAATAGTGCCCACCTATCGGGATAAGAATGATGAACATGCGTTGGAGATACTTCAAAAGTGTTTTCCAGATAGAAAAGTAATTGGTTTAGATTCCTGGGACATTATCTGGGGCCTAGGATCTTTTCATTGTCTTAGTCAGCAGGAGCCGGCTTTATAAGAGTGGCAGCCCCGCCTCCCGAAGCGTGCGGAGGCAAGACCCCTTGTAAAATATTTTAACGCTTTAGAACTGATAAAATTTTGTAGGACTTATGCAATGCGTAAGAGCACTGTCGTACTCTTCCGAATCAGTAATTTTTTCCACAACTTCAAAAAAAGACAAGCCGACTTTCTTACAATCAACACGACACTCTTTCAAAAAGCGGTCATAAAACCCTTTTCCATAACCAACTCTGTTACCACTTTTATCAAAAGCTAACAATGGTACAATTACTAAGTCAATTTTTTCTGAAGGAATTGGTAAACCTTGCTTTGGCTGGAGGATGCCCCATGTGTTTTTTTCAAGCTCGTGCAATTCTTCAAAGAAGAAATTTTCAAGTTGATTGTTTCTAACCCTGGGCGCAGAGATACGTACATTAGGAAATTCACTGCGAATTCTATCCACAATCAGCCAGGTGTCAGGTTCCTTATTTTTTTCAATGGGTAAATAAGTGTGAATGATTTTAATGAAGGTGAGATCGAAATTGGAAAAAAACTGCTCGCAAAGTTGGCGACTGTAGTTGAGGCACTCTGCTTCGCTAAGTGAAAGGCGTTTTTGAAGATATATTTTTCTGAGTTCTGATTTTGTCATCTATATCAATACTGAAAAATATTAAACCGATAATCAAATGGATCAAAAGTTTCAATCAGTTTTTGAATGAATTGCGGATCCTGTTGGTAAAAGTTTAGGAAATTATCAGTGCGTTCCTGTAAGGTGCCGCTGGGAAACAAAGAATCTTTTACAGTTTCAATTTGACGGAGTTTATCGGCATGGAAACGCTTCTCTGCTTTCACTAATTTTTTTTCAATTTTTTCGAGTCCGTTGAGGGTACGCTTCGCTTCGGCTGCTACAAATTGATTGAGGGTTTGATCGATATTATTTGCCCGCTCTTTTACTTCTGCCAAAATCTGTTGTATGGTCTCAATCTCTTTGCCTAAGGATAAATTATGAGTGGAGTTTTTAACAATCCAATGATTGAAGAGATAATTTTTATCTTCAAAAAAATCTTTTAGTTCTAATCCTGTTTTCTCAAATTTCCTTGAAATGGGGGCGTCCATCACCATTGCAAAATTGCGTGGCATTAGCATAGGGAAGGTGACCTTAAAATAATCGAACACCCCTTTTAGCTGAAGCCAATACGTAACTTCAGCAGGGCCTCCCACATACGCCAGATTTGGTAAAATCATTTCCTGATACAGCGGACGTAGAATTACATTTGGACTAAATTTTTCGGGCTCGGTTTCAATCAGTTTTTTAATATGCTCAGCTGGGAACTGAATTTCGGTATCCACAACTTTAAAAATCTCTTTCTCCCTTTCTAGCCTGTTGCGTAAACCATTTTCCAGGTAAAAAAAATTAACATCGCGTGCAAAAATCTGGGTGTGATAGCCAAGTGATTCCAGTTGATTATTTTTCTCCTCAACTAATTTTTTTGGGGTGTGTAGAAACAAGTCGTCCTGAATGACCCTCTTAAATAGGTTTTTTAGTTGGCGATGATCAGCATCTACAACCACGAGACCCTCTTTGCCAAAGAGTTCATTTACATAATATCGTACAGCAGCAGCAAGAGTTGAGTTCTTTGTATAGGCATTTTTGAAAACTGAAATGTCTCCTGGTATTTCGCCAAATAGTGTTTCAATGCTTTTTGGATTAAATCGTCCCACCGCTCCTTTCTGCTCTGTATTCCAAACATACTTTTTGCCATACAGCTTGAAGTACTGGATTTCTTCAAAGTCGTGATCTTCGGAAGCCATCCAATACACAGGCACAAAATGATAGCCTGGATAAAGCTCTTTTAGTTTTTTGCAGGTGTTGATAACAGTAACGATCTTAAAAATAAAATAAAGCGGGCCGGTGAAGATATTGAGTTGATGACCGGTTGTTACTGTGAATGTTTTCTGATCTGCGAAGGAAGCAATATTATTAGTTATAGCTTCGGTAATGACTAACCCTTTATATTGCTCGTTTAGAGTTGCTACTAATACCTCGCGGTTACGAGCAGGAAATGATAACGCCTTTTCCTGAAGCTGGTCTTTGAAATTTTCAGGCGTAGGAAAACGATTGTTAAATTTTTGTAAAGATTCCTTTTGGAGGATGTAGTCTAAAAAAAAAGCGGAGAATGCATGCGTATCGGCAAATGCAAGTTTGTGGTTACGCATATCAGCAACAAATGGTGGTTAGGAATTTCCTGAGCATGACCCAATAACGTTTATGGAAAGTTAAAGTTTAAGAATTTACAGGAGCTAAGAGGTTTACTTTTCCGGTTAAATCAAACTCAGTAGCACCATTAACTTTAATATTTACGAAATCGCCAATCCTCAGATAGTTTTCTTTGCTTTCAATAATCACCTCGTTATCTACTTCCGGGGAATCAAATTCGGTGCGGCCGATAAAAACGCCTTCCTCTTTTCGGTCGATTAAAGTTTTGAATGTCATTCCTATTTTAGCTTGATTCAGTTCCAGTGAAATCCCTTGTTGCAATTCCATGATGGTGTCAACTCGTTCTTGTTTAACATCAGCAGGAACATCATCGGCCATTGAGTGCGAGTGAGTATTTTCTTCATGGGAATAAGAGAATATACCTAGCCTGTCAAACCGTGAGCGTTCTACGAAGCCCGTCATTTCGTCAAAGTCTTGTTCAGTTTCCCCTGGATGCCCTGCTATGAGTGTTGTGCGAATAGCAATGCCCGGTACTTTTTCGCGAAAAGTCTGAAGAAGTTGTTCCGTCTTTTCACGCGTAGTGCCTCTGCGCATAATCTGAAGTATTCGCGAAGAACCGTGTTGTAGCGGAATATCTAGATACTTACAGATATTCGATCGTTCTGCCATTACATCCAACGCATCCATTGGGAAGCCTGTGGGGAAAGCATAATGAAGGCGGATCCATTCAATGCCTTCAACATCGGAAAGATGTTTGAGTAACTCAGCCAGGTTTCTTTTTTTATAAAGGTCAAGACCGTAGTAAGTAGAATCCTGTGCGATTAATAATAATTCTTTCGTTCCGTTTTTGGCCAGGTTTTTGGCTTCCAGAACAAGCTCTTCAATTGGTCGGGAGATATGACCTCCACGCATCAATGGAATGGCACAAAATGAACAAGGTCTGTCGCAGCCTTCTGATATTTTCAGATAAGCAAAATGACTGGGGTTTGTCAGGATTCGTTCTCCAACTAACTCGTGCTTATAGTTGGCATTAAGTTGCTTCAGTAATCGTGAAAGATCGCGGGTGCCAAACCAGGCGTCTACCTGGGGAATTTCTTTTTCAAGGTCGTCTTTGTAACGCTGCGACAGGCAGCCAGTCACATACACTTTCTCTACAAGACCTTCTTGTTTAGCATCAACATAGCGTAGAATGGTGTCAATAGATTCTTGTTTGGCATTATCAATAAAGCCGCACGTATTAATGACCACAATATTAGCATCATCTTTTTTTGATTCGTGGATGGCATCAATGCCATTACCTCTAAGTTGAGTCAGAAGCACCTCCGAATCCACCAAATTTTTGGAACATCCCAGCGTTACAATGTTGACTTTGGTCTTTTTATGTCCCTTTGTTTTCAAGTTCTTTTCTTAAGCCCGCAAATTTACTAAAAATACCGCCCGGAAAGGCCGGTGAAGCTTTGATCAAAAACTATATTTGCACCTTAATAATTCCGTTTTGAGGATAGTTTTGGTGATTCTAATGGCGTTGATCTTTTCTCGTTGCTTTGAGCAACCTGATTGCCTGATCAACAATACCAATATTTTAAAAATAGCATTAAAGGGTAAAACTTTAGGAAAGGATACCACCGTTAGATTTACATCTATTCGTGCACTATGGTTGGCTGAAAACCTCTATTCAAATACTGCAAGCATTGGAAATATTTTGGTTCCCCTTAATTTGAAAGACACCCTCACAACGGTAATATTTAAATACGAGACGAAAGTGGGTACGGTGATCAAAATAAAATCGGATACTTTAGTTGTTGTGTACCGAAGCGAGACGCGCGTTATCTCCCCCGATTGTGGCGCGTTTCTTTATCAAAAAGACCTTAACGTATCCGAAACTAATTTTACAAAAGTGCGAGTGACTACTCCTATTTTATTATCTACCGTTACAAAAAACCTTGAAATATTTCTTTAGCATAGTGTCCGTTTGCTGCTTTGCAATTTCTGCGTTCTCTCAAGAGGTGGAAGAGGAGGCAGCGCCCGTGGCAGTAAAAAAAATTGACACTGTTAAAGTTAATTATATGCCAACGGGAATTCGGGTGGGGGTAGATTTAATCAGTGGTATAAGAAGCCAGGTAGAAACAAAATTCAGTGGATGGGAAGTAAATGCCGACATTGATTTCTATCGGTATTACCTGG
>JANOLM010000141.1:0-3637 GCA_031419815.1 Bacteroidia bacterium | reverse complement strand
GATCATGCGTTAGCGATTGCATAATTTCTCTGCTGGAAATAAATGTGCCGATAGGAAGGCCCCCGCCAAAAGCCTTAGCTAGCGTGAGAATATCAGGCGTGATACCAAATTGTTCAAAGGCAAAGAGCGTACCCGTTCTACCCATGCCACATTGAATTTCATCTAATATCAGCAAGGTTCCAGTTTCATTACATTTCTTTCGAACCGCCATCATATATTCCAATGAAGGTATTCGCACCCCGGCATCGCCTTGAATAGTCTCCATGATTACGCAGGCTGTTCTATCGGTGATTTGATCTAAATCTTTTTCAACGTTGAAGGTTATAAACCTCACATCGGGTAAAAGAGGTCGGAAGGAAAGTTTCTTTATTTCATTTCCCGAAACGCTTAAAGATCCATGCGTGCTTCCATGATACGATTTTTTACATGAAATGATTTCAGTTCTTCCGGTAAATCGCTTTGCAAGCTTTAGGGCTCCTTCATTTGCTTCGGTTCCAGAGTTGACGAGATAACAGCAATTGAGGTGAGGTGGAAGAAGATCTGCTAATTTCTTTGCCAGCAAGTTGGGAGTGGATTGAATGTACTCGCCATACACCATCACGTGCAGATGTTTGTCCAGTTGCCGCTTGATAGCTTCTATGACTTTAGGATGACGGTGTCCTATATTGCTCACCCCAATACCAGAAATCAGATCCATATATCGTTTTCCTTCCGGTGTATAAAGGTAGACACCCTCGGCACGCTCTATTGCTAGCTGAAAAGGATAGGGTGTAGTTTGAGCAAGGTTATTAAAAAATATTTCTTTAGAGAATTCCATTCCATAAAGCTAACGGGTTAATCAAAATTTAGAAATGATTTTTAAATGAAAAGGCCTCGCAGTTTCCCGCAAAGCCTTTTTCACACACCCCTTATTTTTAGTCTATTGAAAATTCAGGTTTTGTAACTAGTTTTTTTATTACTCAATACTTTAGTTCAATGACGTTACTTCTCTGATTGTGCCGGGTACATCAACCTTAGCCATCTGCTAGGCACTAGCTGCCTGAGAAATTAAAACGCCAATCACAATAGCAACAATCAAAATTAAAATTTGCTTGATTCTGCTGTTCACACTTGTATTTGGAATTCCTGATGCTGCATGTTTCATAAGTGGTTGCGTTTAATGGCAATACAAATATGTCGCCTGGTTCTTAACCGATTTTAGCAAATCCGGTTCAAATCATACATCCGTATTGATATTTTAGGTGCCGTCTCCGAAAGAACCCACCTTAAAAAGCCGTTATCTTATTAGATATTGTGCTACAGCATATCTAATGAACCAACTTCGGCATTGGAGCTACTTTAATATTGGGAAAAGGGAAGCTACTTTTTGAAATTTCGCTACAAATACCCTTTTAAATTCAAGGGCGCTGCTCAGAACAGAATTTTCTCCTATTCATTCATCTTAAGAAAGTCAATGACTTCCTTTCGGGCATTGTGGGGGGCATCGTCATCGTAGGCTGCTGTTGAGATGGATTTGAACAATTCGGCAACAGTAGAAGAGGAAAAGCCTAACCGCTTTGCGTAGATGGTGGCAATTTCAAGTTCTGCGTCTTCCACAACTTTGTCTAGCTGAATCATGTAAACAAGGTGATAGATAGCCTCTAATTTTTCCAATTTATCCTGAGGCATTGAGAATTGAATATTTTCAAGTTCAAGGCCAGGTTTGCTGATATCATCTGGATTAAGTCCCAATTGAAAGCCCCACTTAAGAAAGCAGATAACAAAGCGACTTTCGATTTTATCATTTGCCATGAACAAGGCAAGTATATTGAAATAACTTCTTTTAACTGAATCCAGCGTATCCTTGCCTATCGATTCTTTCATAGGTGTAAAGTTCTACAATTTAATGGATTGTCAAATGACTGACTAAATAGGCCTGGACAATCCACTAATATTGATAAAAATCCTTAAAAATGAGATACGGAGTGATGATTTTATTAGGCTTCCTGCTGAATGCCTGTATTGGAATAGATTATCTGGATGATCCCATCGTAGGGGAATCCATTAAAATTTCACCAGATCCGATAGCTGTAATGATGGGTAAAACCGTTCAATCCTTTTTTCTATTTAATGATCAATATGGGATTAAAAGAGATGTTAAGCCTGTTTGGTCTACTTCTTCTCCCACTATTGCTACTGTAGATAATAATGGTTTAGTAACTGGCAACACACAGGGTCAGGTTTTCCTTGTTGTTTCCTACAGCACGGTTAAAGATACTGCCTTGGTTACAGTTGTAGGAGATGCAAATGCCGTTGCCAAAGTAGAAATAGCAGAGGCATCAAATATTCTAACTATAGGCCAAAGTGTAACGTTGACGGCTACCGTAAAAAACGTTAACGACCAAATCATTTCAGGAAAAACAATTAGCTGGCAATCGAGCAATGATCTTGTTCTTTCGGTAAGCTCAAGCGGAGTGGCTACAGCAAAGGCGAACGGCACAGCATCAGTTATGGCATCAGTTGAAGGGATTGTCAGCAATCCTGTAATTTTTAGTATTGGAAATACTATTAGAACGGGAATGTTTGTAAAATCTGGTGGGTATGAAGCAAGCGGCACTTGCAATTTGCGCATAGAAAATGAAAAGTTAATATTGAAATTTGAAAACGACTTTAAAACCAGCTTTGCGCTTGGCACTTATATTTATTTGGCCAACACCAGTACAAATGCCACCACTGTAAAATCTGCCGGCTTGGAGCTGGCGCAGATCACTCAAAACGGGATGCACAGTTTTAATATCACAGCAATTAATTCAGCCGTTAAAATTGATGATTACAAGTATGTCATCATTTTGTGCAAACCCGCAACAGTTATTTTTGGCTACGCGGAATTAAAATAATCAGGTTATGAAAAGACTTTTCCTACTATTATTCCTTTGCCTGATTTTAGCGAGCAGCTTTGCTGGTGGAGGGTGGCCTCAACCAAAGAAGAAAGGCTATTTTAAATTTTCGCAAAATTTTATTCAGTCACCCTACTTCTATACTCCGGATGGCAATATCATCGACATTACAACCATCAGCTTGTTCACCACAAGTGTTTACGGTGAGTATGGCATTACAAACCGGCTAACAGGAATAGTTTACCTTCCTTTTTTTGTTCGTAGTACACTGCACGAAGTTAGATATAACCAAAGTGGAAGAGTAGACGCAGGTGACTCGTTTAACGGAATTGGGGATACAGATATAAGTTTCAAGTATGGCCTCCTTGTTAATAAGCCTGTGGTAATCAGCGCTACAGTCTTATTCGGACTTCCAGCGGGAAAGACAAGTGGGGGCCAAACAAAAATACTTCAAACAGGTGATGGAGAATTTAATCAGATGATCAGAATCGATGCCAGCCACTCTTTTCATCCAAAGGCCATCTATGTTTCAGCGTATGTCGGGTTTAATAACCGTACCCGTGGTTACTCGGATGAAGTTAGGTTTGGAGCAGAGATTGGATTTACGTTTAAGAAATTTATCCCCATACTAAAAGTTAACACGGTTCAATCCTTATTTAATGGCAGTGCGGCCGTTGTGCAGAACGGAATTTTTTCGAATAACACGGAATACATATCACCAACGCTGGAATTAAATTATCAGGCAACTGAGAAAATGGGAA
>JANOLM010000140.1:0-2230 GCA_031419815.1 Bacteroidia bacterium | reverse complement strand
GCCAGATGAAATGAATCGACAAATCAATTTTATGCCGGGTCGATTGGAAGGTTTGGAACGATTCGACTGGAGTGATTTTTTGAAACAGGATGTTCACGTGTTGAATGATGCACATGCTGCCTTGTTGGCCGAAGTAGAGTTAGGAGTTGCGAAAGGTAAGAAGCATGTGGTGATGCTTACGCTGGGAACCGGAGTAGGAGGCGCTATCCTAATTAATGGCCAATTGTATCAGGGAATTAACCAACGAGCCGGAAGCATAGGAGATATGTCTTTGCATGCCGAAAGTTCGGAGATAGGTCCTCTGCAAATTCCGGGCACACTGGAAAATGCCATTGGAAATGAATCGGTGGCGAAGCGAAGCTCAGATAAGTTTAACTCTACCCGCGAATTAGTGGAGGCTTATCGTACTGGAGATAAGTTTGCCGCTGAAGTTTGGTTGCTATCCGTAAAAAAATTGTCGGTAGCGCTCTGCTCACTGATCAATATTTTAGCACCTGAGATGATTGTGATAGGGGGCGGCATTGCGCAAGCCGATGAAGCACTGTTTGGGCCACTGACCGATTTCATGAAACAGTATGAATGGCGCCCGGATGGAAAACCAACACCTGTTGTGAAAGCACATTTCAATGAATATGCCGGTGCCATTGGAGCCGCCTGCTTTGCATTCGGAAAGTATAGTATCCAATACCCAAGTCCTAATGCCCAAGACCCAAGGCCGCCTCTTTATCCACCATTACAAACCCCTGTTTAATTAATTGAACAATGGTGACCGGAATTTGTTCTGTTGGTTGTTGATCAAATGCCTTTGCCATGATGGCTGCTTTCTTTTCTCCGTTGGCCATCACAATAGGAAGTTTTGCGTCCTGCAAGTGCTTAAGTCCAAGGGTCATTCCTTTTGAAAGAGAGGTTTGCTGTGAAAAGTATTTCTGACCAACCGTTTTTGTTTCCTCGGCTAAATCACCAACATGAGCGTATGAATGGAAAGAAGTTCCGGGTTCATTCATGCCAATGTGCCCGTTGGTGCCTACGCCTACGAACATGATATCGAGGCCACCCTTGTGTTTAATCAGAGCGTTGATGCGGTCGCATTCTTTTTCCAGATCATCAGATAACACATTAAAGAATTCAATTTGCGTATCAGGTATTTTCAAAGGGTCAAAGAAATCTCTTTTAAGCATCGATAGGCAAGAACCAGAATCATGAGGATCAATGCCTACCCACTCGTCCAGGCTTAGGAAGGTGCATTGACCAATATCCAGACTTCCTTCCTTTACATCCTTAATTAAATTTTGAAAAACTCCTACAGGGGTGTGGCCAGAGGCGAGACAGATTAAGGATGTTTTCTTTTGGAAGATATAATCTTTGATCAAATCCGCTGTGGCGCGGGAGAGTGTTTCGTAATCGGGAAAGATTTTAGTTGTCATATTAACAAGATTACAGATAAAGTGAAAAGCTTTGCGATGAATAGACCCAGTACTAAAAATTAACCCTAAAAATTAAATTGGGTGTACGACCTAAAGAAGATTGCTGGCTTGATTCCAATTGGTTATTGTCAGTGATGCTAAAATATCGGTTGATAACATTTTGTCTATTCAATATATTCCAAATTGATATTCCGAATTGCGCTCTTACCTTATTGTTGATATTGAACCGATACTTGGCAGAAAAGTCTACTCGCAGGTAATCATCAAGTCGTGAACTATTGGGGGCATCATAATTGATTTTATTGTTTACAATTTCATTTGGTTTCACAGGTTCAGTATATGGTTTTCCACTGTGCCAATTCAGGCCTGCAGACATTTCAAAATTTCTCACCCCATAGCTGCAACCAAAAGTTGCCCTATGCCTAATGTCAAGGCTATTTGGAAAGGAAGGTGGAATAAGCTGTTGAAATTCAAATGTACTGTTGGCGTTGGAATAGCTTAGCCAGATTGCGAACGGATCAAACTTTTTGCTTGTTAAAAAATCGACTCCAATAGTTTTGTAATTTCCGTTAGACCTTATAAACTGGAACTGATTTTGAAATCCTTGAGCAGAAGTAATTATCCCACTTACAAGTTTGTAATAGCCCTCCACACTAATTAGGAAATCGCCTTTTTTATAAGAGACTCCTGTAGATACCTGCTTACTTCTGATGATGGGAATATCTTCGTTATTCGATAAAACCCAGCGCCTCTTCTCTACCCCCAGAAAATCACTTTGTAAGTCAATGATCTGGGTGATGGATTGA
>JANOLM010000139.1:0-11289 GCA_031419815.1 Bacteroidia bacterium | reverse complement strand
GCATATAAGGAAAATGTAGTTGTAGCAGTAAGTAGCAAGACATAAGTAGTAAGATTAAAGCGGGAGTGAGAACTTCCGCTTTTTTTAAAGTAAATGAGGTTTTGACACATAGCCATTTTGACTACTGATCTTACGAACTGTAACTCAACTCTCAAACAACTTCAATCTTGAGTTATATTTTGCGCACAACGATTGATGCAGGCGTTGAACGCTTTCCTTTCCTTCATTGCCAACAGCCAGGATGCAGACCGTACCACCACTTCCACCACCGGTGATTTTTGCACCATAAACAGTTGGGCCAAGCTCTTTTGATAATTCTACAATTTCATCTGTTTGTTCAGAACCAACTCCGCAGAGCGAATAACTTTCGTGAGACAGATACATTAACGCGCCCATCTTAGAAAGAAGCTCAACGCGTGAGGTCTGCCCAATTGTGTTTAAAGCTATCATGAGCTGCCTGAATGTATGCACGCGTTCATTTTCATAAATCGGGTGCGCGGTGCAGGTACTTACTGCATACTGTTTTGCTTCGTCAACAGTCGTTACCTGATCAATAGAACTCCCATATTGTAAAAGAAATTCTTCTCCAGAAATTTGTTCAGGAAGAATTTTGCTTAATCCAGCTTCAAACTCTTTGACCGAAATGTTACACAAATAACCTTTGTGCGGAAGAGTTGAAAAATCATGCTGCTCAATCGCTTTATTGATGTCCTTACGATTTGCACCTAAAGTCTGAGCGATAATGGTATACCCCATAAATGTTGCACAACGAACATCAGCATAAGATGATCCACCAACAGAATGACGCACACCACTGTCAATACCAAAAAAGAAAATATCTTCGGGAATGGGAATTGACTTCTCAACAAGATCAGGCTGACAGACAATGGGTAAAAACTTTCGCGACTCACCAAAGTACGAGGTAAGTTGATCCATCAATCCGCAAGGGGCACCAACAAGGAGATTTTCCGTTCGTTGTGCTAACCTTGGAAGTTCGGTTCCTGTAAAAGAAATAGTAAAGGCTTCAGCTAATGCTTTCATGGTGGCCACCTCCAAGGATGCGGAGGAAGACACTCCCTTTCCTAAAGGCACATTTGACTCAATAAAAAAATCTCCTCCCTTGAAATCAATTCGTTTCTCTTTCTGAAGAACGAGTGCGCAGCCTAACACATAGGCTATCCATTCGATGCCGGCACTATTTTTAAATTTATATTTAGCGAAAGCATAATCTACTTTGCTATCCTTAAGAAATATTCTGTAGTCAACGATGGCAGAAAGGTTTTCGCCAGATTCGGTTACGCTTTTAAATGAGCACATAAAATCATTTCGTAAGCTCAAACGCACGGTCGTCTTCTCGCGAATTGGCATTTGCATAACTAACGAACCTGAGTAATCGGCAATGCCACCCATCACATCGAGGCGACCCTGGGCAGAAGCTTCAAAAAAGGAATTGGATTGCAAAGGGAGAAAAATTTATTGTTCGTGTCTATAGTCAGCCACGTTAATGGCTCGCAGTTCAGCTGCTTTCTCTTCTGGCATAGTATCGGCCATAAAATTTCCGGCACCAATCTCTGGGCCTGCCAGATATTTAATCAATCCAGGCTGCCGAAAAGGTGGTTGCAGCCACACGTGCATGCGGAAGCTTTTGTAATCTTCACCATCTACAGGCGCTTGCATAATGGACATTACGTAAGGAAAATTCATTTCAAAATTCATATCAAGCCTGCGCACTACTTGATGAAAAACAGAAACCAAGTCGTGCAACTCCTCTTCACCTAAACTAATCAAAGTCGAATGTTGCTTCTTTGGAAAGATCATCACCTCATATGCATATCGGGCAAAGAATGGAATAAAGGCGATTGCATTTTTATTTTCAGCCAGAATACGCGAATTATCTTTCAGCTCACTATTTATAATCTCTTCAAAAATATTTTTACCACTTCTCTGCTGATGCTCCCTCGCTACTCTTAATTGTTGTTCCACAAACTTCAAAGAAAAATCCACCGCATAAATCTGGCAATGAGGATGTGGATTACTGACACCAACGGCTTCGCCTTTATTTTCAAAAATCAGAACAGATTTAATTGCAGGATCTTTTTCAAAACCAATCATCTCTTTTTGAAAGGCTCCAAAAACCGGGATGATCTTATCCAGTTTCATCTGCGAAAGCGTAACATGATGGCGAGGATCATAACACACCACTTTGGCTACACCAGTTGCCTTCTCTTTTCTATAAAAATCTATTGATTGTACATCCGGTGCCCCCATGCCCACTACCGGATGATCATTCTCAAAAATAAAAACATCGCTATACGCGGGATTACTATATCCGCTGATGCGTTTATTACCAGGACATAAATAACACGTTGGGTCATAAGATGGAGCCACTGCGTCTTTAATTAATCCCGCTCCTTGCCATGGCCGGTTGTTGCGATGAGCTGAGTACACTACCCACTCCTCGCGCAACGGATGCCAACGCTTCTCCCATTTACCCGTAAAATTCTGAAGGTTCATGACGCTAAGATAGGGTGCATGGCCACTGATTCACAGATTATTTCTTCGAATTATGATTATGTTTGAAATTTATTGCAATTTATATTTGATACGAACCTCGAACAGAGATAACTGTTTTTCTTGTTCATCAAATAATCAGTGAATCTGTGGCTATGCTTTTTTTGAATGTCGCAAAATACCCTCAACAATTAAATATTGGGCTCCTATGTAGGTAATCATAATAAGAACACCGGCTCCAGATACCGGGCTAAAAAATTTATTAATGGCCAACAGTGAATCAGAGCTCATGAATAAAAGTGCGCCTGAAAACACCATCCAAAAACTTTGACTGTTGGTGCGGCCATACCGAAACAAGGCGGTAAGCACCATCACACACAAAACTAAGGCGTATGCCATAACTGGAATTCTTAAAGGACCCAGAGAGTTGTAAAGAATAACAATTAGGCCAGTGGCGGCCAATATTATAGGAAATGAATACCGCACTTTTTGAGGTCCTAATAATTCATGCTGAATATTTGAATCGCGATGTTGACGGTAGACTTGTATGAAGAGAATGTGGGAAATCAAGAATGCAATCAATCCGGTAATAAAGAAAATTTCTGAACGCGAAGTGAACAGCAACAGAACATCACCCGCCCAGGAAAAGAATAGCGCGCGGATGAAAACAAAAGAACGTATTTCAACAGAGGCCAGGTAATATCCAATCAGCGAAAGCAAAATAAGTGGTTTACAAACAAGTTCCAGTTGATAGTTTGAAATGACAATGGCAACCAACTCTCCACTACTGACGATTAAAAAAGCAAGAAAAAAAATTGATTGACGTTTCATCTTTGGCGATTGACAGAATGATAAATCAAATAAGCAAAAGCGATTGCACTTAACAAACCGCTAATCAAAAAGGTGATGAAAAAATTGCCGGATTGATTGCCATACACCCAACCTGAACAAATGGCACCGAGCCCAATCCCCAACTCCATAAATATATAGAGGGATGCAATGCCCCTGCCTTTGAAGCGATCGTCACTTAGGTCAGCTGCCCATGCCAATAATGTAGGGGATGTAGCGCCTTGGGCAAATCCATATAATGTGACTCCAATGATCAGCATTTGAGGAGTGGATGCCATGCCAATGATAACCATTGAAACAGCAATCGTAAAAGTGCTTACGCGAAGTACTTCAATCCTTCCATATCGGTCGGATGCTTTGCCTGCCAGCAATCGCACTAAAAGTGAAGCCACTGTTAAAAAAGTAAAGAGAAGCCCTTTGTTTTTTATGCCAACAAATTGGCCAAAGTCAGGGATAACGGTGAACACTGCTCCATACGAAAAGGAAGCCAGCACCATCACCAAACATGGCACCAACACAAGCGGTTCAAAAATATCCTCTCTCTTTACTTTTAATAACCCTAACGAAAACTTCATCTTCTGAGGTAGTGTTTCTTTTGTTTGGATTAGGATAATGATAGATACCAACCCAAGAAGAGAAGAACAATAAAACATAGCATCCAATCCAAATTGATTCGCAATTGTACCGCCTAGTGCGGGGCCGGCCGCCATGCCCACCGAACCAGCTGTGCCTAAAATGCCCATGGCCTCCCCTCGTTTCTGTAAAGGAATTATGTCAGCCAGATAAGCAGTCGCTCCTGTGGGAGCAAACCCAGTTGAAAATCCATGAACTAAACGCAGCAGAAAAAAACCGGAGAGTGACGCAATAACGGGATAGAACAAACTGCACACAAAACAAACGCCTGCACCGAAGATCATCACTGGCACCCTACCAATGTTATCTGCAAGTTTTCCACTGAAGGGACGGGATAGCATGGCGGTGAGCGTGAACAAAGAAATAATCAATCCTTTGTAGTCAGCGCCACCAAGTGCTGTTAGGTAATCCGGTAGTTCAGGAATGATCATGTTGAAGCTCGCGAAAAATAGAAGCGTGCTTAGACACAGAAGCCAGAAGGAGGTGTTGTAGATTTTGGGAGGGCGTTGATGCAAGGAGAAGGTAATCGGTAAGTGGTAATCGGTGATCGGTTATAGTTGGTAAGTGTCCTTGCCACAAAAAGATGAAGACTTACTAATCATTGAGTTTAGCATTTTCCCAATTGATGCATATTGACTAAGGAGATCATTTGCGGTTTCGCTTGAAAGGTAAGAGCAATCCAAGGCGGTTTCAATCCAGTGTTGTGTTTCTTGTTGTTCACCATCCGCATCGGTTAACTTACTTGTAAAGTGTTTTTCATATCTCCGTTTCGCCCATGCTTCCGTAATTTGTGCCCCAATAGACCGTGACGATCTTCTTACCTGATCTGTAAGGGAATACATTTCTTCTTTTGGAAACTTCTTTGAAACTTCAAAGATTTCTTTTGCCAACTGCCTTGAAAGCTTGTAAACCTCTAATTCTCTGACGCTTTTTACATACTCCATAACAATCTATTTCTGTCCAGACTCACCGATCACTGATTACCGATTACTGATCACCGATTACCGATAACTGATTACCAACCACCGATAACTGATTACCGATTACCAACTACTGTCTACTAACTTGTTCCTGGTCTTCCAATAAATATGCTTTTATAAAATCATCGAGATCACCATCCAGCACATTCTGGGCATCGGTACGTTCCACTCCGGTGCGTGCGTCTTTCACAAGTTTATACGGATGCAAAACATAATTTCTGATTTGAGAACCAAAATCGATTTTCATTTTACCTGCTTCCACTTTGTCGCGGGCAAGATTGCGCTTTTCCATCTCCAACTGATAGAGTTTAGATTTCATCATCTGCATGGCCTTCTCCCGGTTGGCGTGTTGTGAGCGCTCCACCTGACACACAATAACAATACCGGTTGGTTTATGTGTCAACTGAACTTTCGTTTCTACTTTGTTTACATTTTGGCCACCCGCACCGCCAGAGCGGGACGTGTGAAGTTCAATATCGGCAGGGTTGATTTCAATTTTAATTGTGTCGTCTACCACCGGGTAAACAAAAATTGAGGCAAAAGAGGTATGCCTACGACCATTTGAATCGAAAGGGGAAATACGCACTAATCGATGCACGCCAATCTCAGATTTTAATTTTCCGTAGGCAAAGTCTCCACCAATTTCCAGTGTTGCAGATTTTATTCCGGCAACCTCGCCTGACTGGTAATCTACCTGCTTGACGGAATATCCACTCTTTTCTCCCCACATAATATACATGCGGTAGAGCATCTCGGCCCAGTCCTGACTTTCCGTGCCACCTGCTCCCGGGTTTATTTCAATCATTGCGCTGAGCTGATCTTCTTCCTTGCTCAACATCTTCTTGAACTCAAGTTCCTCAATCGCTTTGAATGACTTCTTATATTCCAGCTCAAGCTCTTCCTCGCTTACATCACCCGCCAAATGAAATTCATTCAACACATCCAGGTCTTCCAACTGCTTATTAACTTTGCTGTAGGCATCCGTCCACACTTTTTTTGTGCGGATACTTTTCAGGATAACTTCAGCCTGTTTGGGACTGTTCCAGAAATCGGCTTGATGGGAGATGCTTTCTTCGTCTTCTACTTCAGTGATCTTGCGATCGTAGTCAAAGATACCGCCTGAGGGCGGCAACACGAGCTTTTAATTCCTTTAATTGTTCTGAGGTCATAGATAAAAAATTTCACACCTGTGTGTGCAGGCACAAAGGTAATTGAATGAATGCTTTTTCAAAAGTTCAATCAAGATTAAAACTGAAAGGTCTTCTTTCTAATCTTGAGTTAATTCCCCAATGTAATGATCCTCTTTTTATGGCCTATCTTAAATATATCATTGTTGACAAATTGCATAAATATTCCTGTTGTTATTAATCCGCCTGAGACTATTGCTACACCTGGCCCTACGTTATCAGAATTGAGTGCATCAATTAATACTAAGGCCGTGCCAGCCAAAATAAGCATTACGCCAGATTGCCGGGTTTTAAATCCAGAGTTTGGCCTACCGCGCATATCAATAGCTGCCACATTAAATAAATATGTTGTGTCCTCTCCTATTCTGAAGTAATCCTGATGGATGCCCGCGATGAAGCCTTTTGTAAAATGATCCTGATCTTTGCGTTTGAAGCGTAAAAATTCCCCTTCATTAATTCTCACGATAACTTTGTTCTGCTTAATGAGTACTAATTGTTTCTGAGAATATCCAGAAACCGAAAAAGTAAGGATCCAAATGATTGAGCAAACCAAAATCCTCATGCCAGTTTAAAAAGTATAGCTAAAGATAAAAAAATAATGGCGGAGGCTAGCACCTTAACATTTATGAATCCAACCAAATGGATCAGGACTCAATCCGCGCTTCAGCGCATCCAATTCATGAAAAACTTTATTGCCAAAAACTCTATTCTCCACAGCTGGAAGTAAGTAGTCTTTTCCCTGGTAACCGATCAATTCAATATGAGCAATGGTAGCAGCGGTTCCAGCACCAAATGCCTCTTTAACCCGCCCTGCCTTTAATCCTTCCACTAATTCATCAACGGAAATCTTTCGCTCTTCCACAGTCATACCCCAATGGCGTGCTAATTTTAAGACACTGTCACGGGTGATGCCTCTTAAAATAGAGTCGCCCAATTCAGGCGTTACTAAAGTGTTATCAAAAACAAACATCACATTCATGGTTCCCGATTCCTCCACATACTGATGAGTTTTTCCATCCGTCCAGATTAACTGATGATAACCCTCGTCTTGCGCAAGTTTTGCAGGATACAAAGACCCTCCATAGTTACCTCCTGCTTTCGCGAAACCTGTACCACCTTCAACAGCACGTGTATAGTGTGTTTCAATTTTTACTTTCACGGGTGTAGAATAGTAGGGTCCAACGGGTGAAGTAATAATCATGAATGAAAAATTTTGTGAAGGCCGTATACCTATGTACTCATCCGCAGAGAACATGAACGGACGGATGTATAGCGAACTTCCTTTACCGGTAGGTATCCAGTTGCGATCAAGATCTATTAGTTGGCTCATTCCCTCCATGAAAATTTCTTCAGGAAGCGCTGGCATGCACATCCGCTCAGCCGAAACATTCATGCGTTTCCAATTATCTAGTGGACGAAAAACCAAAGCCTGTCCACTTTCATTTTTGTAGGCTTTCAATCCTTCAAAAATAGATTGACCATAATGGATGGCAGGTGTGGCCGGGCTGACCGACATATAACCGAATGGCAGCACTCTTAGATTTGACCACTCACCATCTTTATAATCCGCCATGAACATGTGATCGGAGTATTCTTTTCCAAAAGGAAGATCACTGAAATCAACCTGAGGGAGTCTAGACTTAGAAATCTTTTGAACGGATATTTTTTGCGTTTCCACCATAATTATTGCGTCTGCTGTGCTTAAAAGCCTGCAAGGTAATAGTTATTTTGGAGGAGGACTAACGGATGTTAGGAAATGATTGATGTTGGATATTAGACGTTAAATACAAGATTGCTGGTGTTGGTAAGATGAGAAAACTCAAGACTCAAAACTTTAGACTCAAACATCCATCCTCGGCTTCCAAGGTGCTTCCTCGGCACCCAGTTCCTGTGTCATCATTCTACAAAGTATAAAAAGATAGTCTGAAAGACGGTTGAGATATTTTAAAACCAGTGAGTCAACTTTTTCCTGTTGATCAAGGGCAATAACCAATCGCTCAGCTCTTCTGCAAACAGTGCGGGCAACGTGGCCAAAGGAAACAGAAACATGCCCGCCCGGTAAAACGAAAGATTTCATTGGGGGCAATTGCGAATCCATTCCATCAATTTGTTTTTCCAGAAAGGTGACGTCACCGTCTTGAAGCATTGGGATTTTTACTTTGGTGTTGCCCGGCTCTGTTGCGAGAATCGATCCTACTGTGAACAATCGATCTTGTATTTCTACCAAAACTTCGTTCCTTTTTTTATTCACATCCTGATCGCGGAGTAAACCAATATAAGAGTTCAGTTCATCAACGGTTCCATAGACATCGATACGAAGATCTGATTTTGAAACGCGTTTCCCTCCGAATAGCGAAGTCGTTCCCTGATCGCCAGTTTTAGTGTAGATTTTCATAGGTCAAACTTATAAATCTTTGGGAAAAATATGTTCAAATAGAGGAAAACAAGAAATATGAAATAAGGGCATCTCTTCCATATATTCTATTCAAACAATTCAAGTTGTGAAGGCAGCAGCTGAAAAGTCTTCCGATGAAAAGGTGTAATGCCCAATCCCCTAATGCCATCTCTATGTTCTATTGTGGGATAGCCAACATTGGTATTCCATCCATACCCGGGAAATTGAATCGACAATTTTGACATCAGCTCATCCCGATATGTTTTTGCTAGTACAGAGGCAGCTGCAATGGAAAGATACTTTCCATCACCTTTTATGACACATTCGTGCAACAACCCAGGGTAAGGGTTGAACCGATTTCCATCAATTAACAAAAACTCAGGACGGGTATTTAATTTATCCAAGGCAAGATGCATGGCTTTGAAAGAGGCATTCAAAATATTAATCTTATCAATCTCCTCATTGCTCACTTCTGCAACTGCCCAGTCTAACGCATCGCGCTTAATATCCATTTCCAAAAGCTCACGCTCCTCTTTTACCAATTGCTTAGAATCATTGAGTAAGTCATGTTTATAGTTTTTTGGCAAAATAACTGCAGCCGCCACCACAGGGCCAGCGAGACAGCCACGGCCTACTTCATCGCAGCCGGCTTCGATCAAATCGGGAGTAAACGATGACTTTAACATACTTTAATTGCGAACAACTGGTAAAGTCCGAAAACGAAATCCTTTTTCATCAATGCTAATCAAAGCGGCCTTCTGAGGATAATGCTCCAGTCGAATTTTATTAAGTCTAAAAAAAAGTAAATCATCAGAAATTTTATCTAATCGAAAAGAGAGAACAGATGGCTCATTTATTCCCGTCAGGGAAACAAAGCGGCTATAATCCAAATCATGAGTACTGATCACTTGCAAAATAGGCGAGAATTGATGAAACGGGCATACGCATATCTTCTATTCATGGTTTGCCAAAACAAACTTCAGGACTTGAGGAGATGCGGGGAAAATCAGGATGAACAAATTCCATGTGTATTCAAAGATACAAATTCAGGAAGAAGAAATTCAAGATTAATTCAAAATTCAAGATTCAAAATTGAAATGGTTTTCTCAACTTGAAACTTGAAAACTTGCCTGCCATCCGACCTGGCAGCTTGAACATAGTGAAAGCGGAAGCCTTAGCGAAGGATGGAAACTCTCTAAAATTTTGAATCATGACTAAAAAAGAAAAAGGAAATCCATGGACAACTCTTTCCGAAGAAGAGAAATATAATAATCCATGGATGACCGTAACGGAATATCAAGTGCTCAATCCCGCAGGCGGGAAAGGCATTTATGGAAAAGTGCATTTTAAAAACAAAGCCATCGGTATTATCCCATTGGATGAACAAGGCAACACCTGGTTGGTGGGTCAATATCGTTATCCATTAAACGAATGGAGTTGGGAAATACCGGAAGGCGGTGGATCAATTAAAAGAAGTGTGCTTGAATCTGCACAACGAGAACTAAAAGAAGAAACCGGGCTAACCGCAAAAAAATGGACAGAAATCTTGCGAACACATTTATCCAATTCTGTGAGTGATGAAGAAGGATTTATCTTTTTGGCCGAAGGGTTAGAACATGGCGAATCTGAACAGGAAGAAACAGAAGCTGACATGAAAGTTTGGAAACTTCCCTTTACCGAAACTCTTGACATGGTCATGACCGGAAAGATCACCGACAGCTTGAGTGTGATGGGGATATTAAAGGTGGCGCGGATGAGGGGAATATAGGAGTTAGTATTGAGAATTTTAGAAGTTAGAAGTCAGAATATAGAAGTTTGAGTTTAGAATCCGGAATCAAGCATCCAGAATCCAGTGCCAGCCCTTAGCCAATACCTTTCGCACGTGAGGCCCAATTTTCTTCTCGCCTATCCGGTGATGTTGAGCATGCTCGGTCAGGTAATGACGGGTGTTGCCGATAGCGTTATGGTTGGTTGGACGGGCGCCACACCATTGGCAGCATCCTCTTTTGCCAACATTTTTTTTAGCATCCCTCTTTTTTTTGGTATCGGTGTGTCATACGCTATCACGCCATTGGTGGCCGAAGGAGCAGGCGCAAAAGATCAAAGCAAAATTATTGAAATCTTGCGGCATGGTTTCATAATCAATCTTTTGGTTGCCATTCTATTAGTAGGCCTGATCTTTTTGGTCGAACCCTTTATGTTTTCAATGGGGCAACCTGAAGATGTTGTGGCATTGGGAATTCCCTATCTCAGTATTATAGGCGTGTCCATCATCCCAACTATGATTTTTCAAACCTATCGTCAATTTGCAGAGGGCTTGGAAAAAACCCGCATGGCTATGATAATAGTTATTGGTAGTAATTTATTAAACATCGCCCTCAACTATATTTTAATTTTTGGAAAGTACGGGTTCCCCGAAATGGGTCTTAATGGTGCAGGTTGGGCCACGTTGATCTCCCGTGTGGTGATGGCCGTCAGCATGATGTTATATGTCTATTATGGCAAAAGGTTTATCGCTTTTCGAAAAGGATTTTCATTTGGCAGCTATTCCAAATCACTCATTTCAAAAATGCTACACATTGGTTTGCCAGCTGGTTCACAATTTATTTTTGAAGCAGGCGCGTTTGGCTTTTCGGCTCTTATGATGGGCTGGCTTGGCACTACTGCGTTAGCTGCGCATCAGATCGCGATCAATCTCGCCACCATCAGTTACATGACCACCTCTGGTCTTGGT
>JANOLM010000138.1:0-3900 GCA_031419815.1 Bacteroidia bacterium | reverse complement strand
GGAACAAAGGACGGACAGCTCTATCCACCAAACGACTGATTAAGATTTCATAATCAGATAGTCTTCCCTCTCGTCTTAAAAAGCCTCCAGGAATTTTACCCATCGAACCAAATTTTTCCTGATAGTCTACTGACATTGGTAAAAAATCTGCACCCTCTTTGTGGGTTTGGTTGGCAACAACTGTAGCTAGCAGCATGGTATTGCCCATGCGTAATACCACTGCACCGTCAGCCTGACGGGCAAGTTTACCTGTCTCTATAGTAATCTCCCGACCATCCGGAAGTTTACATGTTTTTGTAATAATCTTGGAATTCATACTGAATGAGGATTTAGGGCTTCAGGAATTGAAGCCTGGGTAGTAAACGAAAAGGGAATCCTAGATTTGGATTCCCTGCCCGTTTGAAATTATTTTCTTAAATTGAGATCTGCCAGAACTGACCTGTATCTTTCGATATTGGTCTTTTGCAAATAATTAAGTAGTTTTTTGCGCTTACCTACCAATCTCAATAATCCCTGCTGAGTGGAGAAATCTTTCTTCATACCCTTGAGGTGATCTGTTAAATGGCTGATTCTATGCGTAAACAACGCAACTTGAGATTCAGGAGACCCTGTATCGGTCTTTGTCTTTGCAAAGCCGTGCTTGCTGAACAACTCTTGCTTTTTTTCTTGATTCAAATACATCGCTAAAAAATTTGTCTTTTTTCGTTATTTAAACCGCAAAAGTATAGCGGTAATGTCTAAAAAACAAGCTTTATACAACTTTTGGTTTAATGAGATTTTGCCTAACCAACCATGTTTTGGCCTTATCCCACATCACGCTATAGGAATCCCCATCAAAAAGGCGAGCATCAACTTTAGCCTGTCGCAGCAAAACGAGCCCAATCAGCAACAATATCACATCACTCGCCCACACTCCTGCTGGCACTGGTATAAGATTAGCCCGAGCCCATTTGTCTCCCATCATGGAGAGAATATAATACACAATGAAGAAAAAGATAGAGACCAAAACAGGTACACCAAGCCCACCTTTTTTGATGATTGCACCCAAAGGAGCGCCAATCAAAAACATGGCTATACACGCAAGTGAACTGGAGAATATCTTATGCCATTGAATTTCAAAAACCCTATATTCTTCATCTTGCATGGCTATCTGCGAATTGAAGTTGGTGAGCTGGCTTTTGATCATCCTGGCATGATTAAGAGCGGTCGTGTATTCAAGTTCACCTGGCTTTTCTTTAAAAATGCTATCCGATAAATGCTCAATTCTTTTCCACTGAGCGGTATCTTTTTTTATCACTTCAATTTTCGGGAATTTGAAAATGTTTGCAACCGGAACTGATGCAGGAGCATTCGCTTGAGCCTTTGCTATAGAATCTCGCCTCTCCTTTATTTTTCTCAATTCGACTGGCAAAGGAATTGTATCTGTTTTTTGATGATATCGAAATAGATTTTCCTGCACTGTGTGGATACCGAGCCGTTGCTCATATATCTGTCGCTTAACAGAATCCATATCCAGCCGAAGTTCAGATACATTTCGCATAATGCGATTTCCTTCAAACCATTTTTTATCCGTGCGCATCATGCCAAAAGATGAAAGATCAAAGACAGTCTGGAGTTTTGTAAACTTAGTTTTGCTGAGTGTTTCCTTTGTAGGATCTGAACCTGACATACCTTTCTCCGCTGAAGAACCCTCACTATAGTTGTACCCATTAAAAAGTTCCAGCTTCAGGTATTGTTCACCAAGAATGGTAGACATTTTACCCGAATCGGCAATGGTCACTTCCTTGTTACCGGATTTACCTCGATGGTCATAAATAATTACTCCCTTTAAAGTTTTCCCATCTGGAAACTTCTTATTGACTTTAATGCTTATGTCTGGTATCGAACTAATGAATGCGCCTTCCCTTAAGTCGAGTGCTGGCTTTTTCTGCTTTATATCATACAGCAAGCTATATGCTTCAAGTGCTGCTTTAGGCACAAGATTATTATTGATATAAAAAGCAAACACAGTGAGGGCCAGAACGATGCCAAAAATTGGTAACAGACTGCGCAAAAGAGATATGCCCAGGCTTTTAATGGCAGTAATCTCAAAGTGCTCTCCTAAATTTCCAAATGTGATTAGTGAGGAAAGTAGCACTGCTAATGGCAAGGCAGTTGGGGTTGTGAAAATCGCAAAGTAAAAAAGCAACGTACCTAATACATCCCAGCCCAAATCCTTGCCAATGATGTCATCAAAATACTTTAGCATCTGGATATTTAAGAGAATAAATACCACCACCAGAAAGGTGAGAATGAATGGCCCCAGAAAGGTTGAAAGAATAAGTTTATCTATTTTCTTCATGAAACAACGATGCCAAATTAATCAAAAATAAGGCCACAGTTCCGAAGGGAGATTCTAGCGTTGATTGACAAAGTAAAGGGTGACAGGAAAATGTCACCCATAATTGTTTGTAGCGAGTCCGCCAATTGGATATGAATCATATCCAAACTGGATACTCTCCTTAATAAGTAGCGAGAACGGGAGTTGAACCCGTGACCTCAGGGTTATGAATCCTGTGCTCTAACCAACTGATCTACCTCGCCATGCATAATTTGGAGCGCAAACTTACAAACTTTTCAGATTTCAATTAGCTTTAAAATAATAATTTGTCCGTGATTGAAAAATACTCTAACTTATAATCGAATCAGGAATCTATGATTTTACCTATGGTCAAAAAGAAACTTTTTACTGCAGATTATGAAATCCATGCCTCAGTGAAAATGCTTTACCCCTACATTCAATCAGCCAGTGGCCTTGCAGAATGGTTTGCTGATAATGTTTCGATTAGCCCGGAGAAAGTCTTTACGTTTGTTTGGGATAATGAGACACACAAGGCTGTAATGTCATCTCACCGGATGAACCATTTCTCTAAATTTGAATTTATTCCAGAGACTAAAGAAGACGAAAAGGATCCCTCCTATTTTGAATTGCGAATTGAAGTAAACGAGATGACCCAAACTACCTTTCTTAGGGTTTTCGATTATTCTGATTTTGATGACATGGATGAACTCCAGGACTTATGGAAAGGCTTAGTTGAAAACCTGAAAGCAGTTGTTGGGGGCTAACCAGCTAAAATCCGTTAATCGCTATCTGTTACTTGTTATTGGCTGATAGCTTATCGTGAATATTATTTTCCCTATCTCCCAGTTGTGCGCAAGGCATTTAAAAACAATTAGACCATGAAAAGCAAATATTTAATTCCAGTTATTGTACTTGTGACAATAACTTTGACATCTGCTCAACAAAATAAGACCTCCGTGACAAAGGAGGAAACACAGGAATGGATCAGCGAAAAAATTCGACAATATTCCAATGGTCAAACAAATAGATACGGAATTAGCTTTAAAGATGAAAATATGTTTATTGAACAAAATACTTCAAAATACTTCCATCAAACTGTCCCAGGGGACACAGGAGCTTCATGGAATAAAGCGCGTTCCAATAAAATCAATAGAATCGATTTCATTTTCCGACAATGAGTCAGTTTACTTTATGACTATAAACATGAAAGACGGTGCAAATGTCATCATGACAGAATTCGATGGATTATCACCCGAATACAAAGCGTACACTCAAATCGTCTTACCAAAAAATATCGACAATGAAGGCCTCAAAGAAAGATTAGTTAAAGCATTTAACCATTTAGTAGAAATATATACAGGTAAAATAAAGAAAGAGCCGTTTTAACCATGCCTATCGACTATAGAAAACAAACTGACTATTTTTTAATAGAATGTCTTCTCGAAACTGAGCTTGAGTATTTGAAGAAATATATCGAAGAACAGTATGCTAGCTTAAAGGAACATGAAAGCAAAATTCGAGACTTAGTAAATGATGAAATTTGGATTGAGAAAACTGAA
>JANOLM010000137.1:0-2072 GCA_031419815.1 Bacteroidia bacterium | reverse complement strand
CAAAAGGCAAGAAGCACATTGTAACCTTACAACTCCAGTTCAATAGAATCACCAGCCGTAAAAGACTGTGATCCTTTCGGCTTACCTACTTCCTGACTATTATTTTTTACTTCTTTTTTTTGGGTTTCCCCGAAGAGGTTTGCTTGCTCCGCTTTTGGCTTTTTTGGGAGCGGCTTTGGTTCCTTTCCGTTGACTTTCGGTCCGAGACTTTCCGGGCTTGCTTTTGCTTCCTTGCTGATTGGCTCCCCGAAGAGGCTTGCCTGTCCGTCTTCCTCGATGTTCGGCTCTGGACTTGTCTCCTCTTTTTTTTTTAGCGACTGAGAACCTTTCGTTTCAGTAGCCCTGTCAGCCGAAGCTTTAGCGGAGGCTGACTCGACTAACTCGTTGTCGTCATCGCCTTCTTCCAGGCCACTGTCTTCTGGATCTTCCACTGCTTTCACTTTCGTGACTCTATGTTGAGAAAGTCGGTTGCCCAATGCTTTCCACCCTTTCACATCAATAATATCTTCCAGGTTAATGATTTCAATCTCCTTGTCCTTGCCTTTTCCTTTTATTAATTCAACTTCAATCTCAGGAGTATCAGATGTTGTCACATACTCTAATCGCGATCCAATGCCTTCGGATATAAATCCAAATTCCTTATCGAGTGTATTGGTCTCAATCTGGAAGCGCTTAACAAAATATTGTTTGCTATCGCCATCCACATACACGGCTGAGATAGCCTTCTTGGGGTTCCATTTCTCCACCAAGATTGTTTTCTCTGGTTCGTATCGATTAGTCAGTTCGTAGTTTGTGATTTTATAGGCTCCACTTTTTGTGATCGATAGTATCTGATCATCGCCATCAAACTTGCCAACGTGTTTGCCGCGTTTGTCTTTATTCAATCGACCCGATGCTTCATCAAACCATAACTCCAAACCACTTAAGGTTGAACCTTTTGCTTCTTTGAAGTCGACTTTTCTGACAGGGTATTTTGTGATCGTATTTCCACGAGCGCCTCTGCCTTTGATTTCCAATTCCGAAAAATCAAAATCAAAAATCTTTTTACGTGCCGTGCTGGATTGACTAAGCTTTACTTCTACCACTTCTGCTTCTCCATTTGGGTTGGCACTTAGGTAATGAACTTTACTGTTGGGATTTCCCTGATCGAGATTATATTCTTTATCGCGTATAATAGCTGGCATGGTGAACCGCTTGGCAAAAGTTTTACCACTCTTTCCATCACTGTAAATAAGATTATATACCATCCGCTCATCCCCTTTCTTCCAAACACCTACGTGCAGAATATCTTTGCCCATGAATACTTTCTCATTGATCCGGCTCACTTTCACTTTACCGTCTCTACGTATCGCAATGATGTCATCAAGCTCAGAGCATTCCGTCAAATATTCATCTTTCTTCAATCCCCATCCAATAAAACCATCTTCACGGTTTACATATAGTTTTTGGTTGTTGGCTATTACTTCCGTTGCCGTTACCGATTGGAAACTCTTAATTTCAGTCTTGCGCTCACGTCCTTTGCCATACTTATCCAGTAGGTTTTGATAATAGGCAATGGCATATTCGGTGAGGTGTTTTAGATGATGAATGGTTTCTTTTAATTCTTTATCCAAATCCCTCATCAATTCATCGGCTTTGAAAGAATCGAATTTGGAAATTCTTTTTATGCGGATTTCAAGCAACCTGAGAATGTCATCGCGTGTGATTTCGCGATAGAACTGTTTTTTGTATGGCTTTAGTCCTTTGTCTGCCGTAGTGATTACATCTTCAAAAGTTTCGCTTTCTTCAATGTCGCGGTAGATTCTCTTTTCAATGAAAATCTTTTCAAGCGATGAGAAGAGAATTTTCTCCATCAATTCCGACTTTCTAATTTCTAATTCCTGTTTAAGAAGTTTTACTGTTTGCTCTGTATTATACTTCAGAATTTCATTTACCTTCATGAACTGCGGCTTATCCGCCACAATCACACAAGCATTAGGTGAAATAGAAACCTCGCAATCGGTAAAAGCATAAAGTGCGTCAATTGCTATTTCGGGTGAAAGCCCTGGCTGAAGCAATATCTGAATCTCTAC
>JANOLM010000136.1:0-3238 GCA_031419815.1 Bacteroidia bacterium | reverse complement strand
AGAATACATGGTGAACGAGTGGTGAATTTTCTTTTTTCATGGCAAATGAATTGGATGCAACTCCTAAAGTTAAGGCGGAAGCAGTTGCCAAAAAAGTCCTGCGGGTTTGAGTGGTCATAGTTATTGAGTTGAATTATTAGTTGAAAATTTTTTGATAAACCTGTGGGCATCTCTAAAAACCTTGTCTTTGTCACCTTGTCCTTGTCTACCGGGAGGCTCAATCCTTCTACCAATGAACTCAGTGTCACCTCACCCCCAGCCCCTCTCCGAGACTGAGAGGGTGATGACCCCCTTCTCCTTGGGGAGAAGGGTTGGGGATGAGGTGATAAAATGCACAAGTCTGTCTGTTCATCATCTCCTTTTTAAATTCCA
This sequence comes from Bacteroidia bacterium, assembly GCA_031419815.1. Classification (GTDB taxonomy): domain Bacteria; phylum Bacteroidota; class Bacteroidia; order Cytophagales; family Cyclobacteriaceae; genus ELB16-189. The sequence goes on along the minus strand of JANOLM010000136.1, from coordinate 2,866 downwards.
TTTATACTATCCTCCAAAAGGAGAAGGTCAAAAGGAGTTTTTAGAGATGCCCTAGAGTGAAAGGCTACGGTGATGAGATGAAATTTTGCGGGATGCACTTTTAGGTAACGAAACAGACATCTGCTTGAAGATGTCTGTTTCGTTTATCGAACTCTACAATGTTTATTCTATAATTTACTAGCATGGCGGCTTACTAGTTTCCATTGCTTCTTAGACTTCACATAAACCTCAGTGTAGATAAGTTTTATACTGAATTCAGTTTTATCTTGTGTTATTCCCTTGAAAGTCCCTTTGCCAACCACTACAGCACTCTGTTTATTGTAGGAGACAGTTGATTCATCTATGGTGACGCTGCTGTAATTTAGCTTGCCTGATTTCAAGTCTTCAAGTAACTCACGTTTAGTCTGCACCCATCCACTGGAATGGACAAACTTTAGGTTTTCTTCTAATACTAATTCCAATGAGTCTATTTTTTTAGTGATCATCCACCCGAATTTTTTCTTGTGGAGTTGATTGACTATTTCAGAATCAACACTTTGACCTGCTGCCAGATGGCTGATAGTAGCGAGTAAAATTAACTGTAAAGCTTTCATATATTTTATGAAGTTAGTAAAATGGATGACATAAAGTAAAAGCTTTTCGCTACAGCTAACAAGATTTAAAGTATTAGAATAGCTTTCATAGGATTGGAGTTGGGTTAGGTGCGCTTTACTTCACCATAAAACTCAATCTATATGTGAGAAAATTCAATACCCTGACAATGGTATTCTTTATACGTACCCGTACGGATGCTCCTTTTTTATGTAGGAAGATTATAAAAGGCAATGATTATAAAACTCACGATGTGCTTTTGGCTCACTATAACTAATGCGGCCATTGGACTTCCGCTAAACGGAGGCCGTTATCTTTTCAGTCTGACTAATCTCAGCAATAAAGTTTCAATGACCAGTATCGTTAACTTAACAAAAACGGTGTATTCACCTGGTGAGTATGCAGCTCTGAGAGAGCTCTACAACCGCATTGTGCAACTCAGTCAATCACAAATAGTATTTAAGAAGCGATAATCAGTTTGTCTTCCATTTACTTCATTTAGCGAGATATTTGATCGTTTAAACAACGAGGATAGGATTAAAGCACGTGATAAGGTAGGTTCGGGAAAAAACCATGATACGTCTCTTTCTTTCAATCAGTCTATTGGCTTCTAATCTTTCTTTCGCCCAACCTGCCAGTGTTCCTCTGGTGGAGGAAAAAAACTATACTTTAAATGAGCGCTATTTTTTAATGAAAACAAAAGCGCAGACTTATCAGGATTATAAGGTGATCAAGGGGTTTGTTTTGGATGGAGTGTGGAAAATTGTGATGGACTCTGTTAAGGGCCAAAAGCTCTTAATTACTGGAGCCAACGAAACAATTTCGCAACTGAAGGGTAGCCTTGAGACTGCCCAGATTACTTTAATTAAGGAGAGAGAGTCTGTTGCAGGAATTGTTAACGACAGCACTCATATTTCGCTGCTGGGTATTGATTTTAAAAAGAGTGTATTCCTTATTCTCGTGGCCATTGTGTTTTCAGCTTTTGTTTTAATCATCAGCTTCATTGCAGGCAAGATGAAGCTCATGCGCGCGATCATGAAAGAAAAAATAGTGATTGCAGATGTTGTCACACACGAATATGAAGAGTTTAAGCGCAAGGCATTAGAAAAGCAGACGAAGCTATCACGTGAACTTCAGAGTGAGCGCAATAAAATGGAGGAGTTAAAAATCCGATTGTGATTTGAACAAGAGCTATTGATATACCCTTACAAAATCAATCTCCATTTTCTGTGGCCAGATGGAATCGTCAATTCCTTGTACGCCACCCCAGTTGCCACCCACGGCAAGGTTCATAATCAAATGAAAGCGCTGATCAAAAGGCCACTCCTTAAAGGTTTTGTTGGTTTCTTTCGTCACCGAATGATATAGTTTCTCATCCACATAAAAATCCAATTTGTTTTCAAACCATTCAATCGCGTAGAGGTGAAATTCATCTTGTGCATCCGAGATAGTGATCTTCCCTTCTTTCTGTGTCTGCTTTCCATGATTATAGGATTCGGTGTGAATGGTACCATGAACTACTCCGGGATCATAACCAACATGTTCCATAATATCAATCTCGCCACTGGCGGGCCAGCCACCATATTTCCAATCAGTAGATAACATCCAGATGGCAGGCCACGTGCCCTTACCGCGAGGAAGTTTTGCCTTCACTTCAATTCTGCCATACAACCAATCACCTTTGAATTTGCTAACGATGCGCGTGGAGGTAAAACCTTTTCCGCCAACAGAATCTTTGTGTGCTTCTATAATCAGCTTGTCATTTTCTATACGAACATTTTTCGATTCGTTGGTATAATATTCCAATTCATTGTTTCCCCAACCGCAAACATTTGGACACCCATCGCCCAAATCATAGTTCCATCTGGTGGTATCGGGCGCGCCTGCAGTGCTGAATTCATCCGACCAAACAATTTCCTTCCTTCTTCCGAGTTACAGCGAATCAGGATTGCACTCAATACCAATAGTATAACTAGCTTCTGCATATTTCACATTGAGTTTAATAATTCTAAATTTAATGGAATTCCTTGTAACCTATTTCATAACCCGCAGTTTCCCTGCATGAAAACAAATTAATGACAGTAGGATGCAGTTAATTTTTTCTGCCGCAAAGGTCACTAAGGAATAAACACAAAGTTCGCTCAGTAATGAAGGTCAGGTGAAAGCCTGACTTTTTCTTTTTATATTTCCTTTATGATCCCTCCATTCAACAGCCGACTTCTCTCTCTCGATTTTTTAAGAGGCTTTATCATGGTATTGTTGGCGCTGGAAAGCA
>JANOLM010000135.1:0-8428 GCA_031419815.1 Bacteroidia bacterium | reverse complement strand
GCCCGAAGCATAAATTCGGCAATGGTCGACTGACTAAATTTGTTGGGAGGTGTGGCGGTGCCAATCGCGGTGATGTAGCTCATTTATCAAGTATAACCTAAAAAAACTTATCTTGTTAAAATAGTTCAGCGATATGTTTTCAAAATCCACCTGGCTTCACCTCCGCATTCCGTTCTCTTTTTTTTTGATGCCCGTCTATCTTTTTGCCTTGGGTGTTTCCCCCAACTTTAGTGAACCAAGGTTGATCTGGTCTTTTTTTATTGTTCACTTTTTATTGTATCCGGCTAGTAACGGCTACAATAGTTATTTTGACAAAGATAAAGGTAGCATAGGTGGACTTAAGAATCCACCACCTGTTGATAAAGGATTGTATTACATGTCTCTTTTGTTTGACGCTATTGCCATCGTGCTTGGCTTCCTAAAAATAAGCGCCCTGTTTGCAGTTTTGCTTCTGATATATGGGCTGGCTTCAAAAGCATATAGTCATCCATCTATCCGATTAAAGAAATTTCCTTTTGGCGGATTGATTACGGTAGCATTTTTTCAGGGCTTTTTCACTTTTCTTTTGTGCTATGTGGGTATTAATAATTTTGGATTGGAGAATCTGCTCAACAGCCGGGTTTTGATCCCCGCTACACTTTCGAGCCTCTTACTGGTAGGAACTTACCCCATGACTCAGATTTATCAGCATGAGGAAGATGCTAGACGAGGTGATCGCACTGTGAGTCTTTTGCTGGGAATAAGAGGCACATTCATTTTTGTGCTGATTGTTTTTGTCTTCGCGGCAGCCGGATATGTGTACTATTTCTACCGATTCTTTTCCCTTCAATATGGCACTGACTTCCTCATTTTCCTTAGCCCAGTTGTGATTTACTTCCTCATCTGGTTTTTCTTGGTTTTTAAAGAACCAACTAAAGCAAATCACCGCAACACCATGAGGTTGAATTTCATCTCGGCACTTTGCCTCATCGCATTTTTCATTTATTTCTTTTTAAACTCCAGTCAGGTTTTGCAAGCGATCAAGGCAGGGTACTAAGATTATAAATAATTGTACGACACACTCAGAAGCAGCTATTGGTCATTATTTAAAAAGTAGGCAGCCGACAGTGCGCAAGAGGCAGGAATACTACAGGGCGGAGCCGTATCTCTGAGAATTGTTTCAAGCTAATTTTCTGCAATAACGAAAGCATCAAAAAAGTGCTTAAAAGGCATTAATTGCCAATTTTTATAAGATTGGAATTAATTCAAATACATTTTTTGTTTTAGGTGCGACCCCGTATTTTTGCGCATCTTTTTAAATTTCTTAAAACGAGAATTTTATGGCCAAATCTAATAAAAAGTCCTCTGCTAAAGCAGCCAAAAAACCTGCGGTTAAAGCAAAGCCTAAAGCAAAAAAAATTGCCCCCAAAGCAAAACCTAAGGCAGTAAAAAAGGTGACTCCTGCAAAAAAGATAGCGAAGAAAGTGGTGGCCAAAAAAATCGTACCTGTTAAGAAAGTCGCACCAAAAAAAGAAGCCGTAGTTAAAGCTCCTAAGGCGCCTAAAGAACCAAAACCACTTACTAGAAAGCAAGAGGCCATGGCTATTCCAAAGACCTCGCCTCAATTAACTATTTTTCCAATACTCACACAACGGCCAATTGCCCACAAGCCAGCCAAGGCTTCCAGTACTCCTGACGATAAGACACGTTATAGCGAGGGAGAGTTGAGGGAATTTGAGATGCTTATCAAGGGAAAATTAGAAAAGGCACGTGATGAGTTTAAAATTTTGAAAGATACGTTGAACCGTAACAATGATGCAGGCACTGATAGCACTTCGGGTGGTAACACAAAAGTATTGGAAGACGGAGCTGAAACTGCAGAGAAAGAGAATTTGAGCCAGCTTGCAGCGCGTCAATTAAAATATACGACCAATCTTGAAAATGCGTTGGTGAGAATTAAGAATGGAACCTATGGAATTTGCTCCGTTACCGGGAAGCTAATTTCAAAAGAGCGGTTGATTGCGGTGCCGCATACCACTCAGTCCATTGAGGCTAAGATGATGAAACAAGACTAAGACCTCACCCCTGCCTACCGGCAGGCAGGCTAAATCCCTTCCTGAATTATAGGGACTTTAAAAACCTATGGATTTTTTACAAAATCATATTGAAGCATTGATTTTTTGTTCCCCATCACCTACCAAGGTTGTTGACATCAAAGCGTGCTTGTCAGAAATGTTTAATGCCGATGTGCCCGATGAAGATATTATAGCAGCCATCCAACGGATTGAAGAGAAATTTCAGGCAGAAGAATACTCTTTTCAGCTTTACAAAGGCGGTGGGGGCTTTCAGTTTTTAACAAAGCCGGCATATCAGGCCAGTATTGGTATCATGTTGAAGCAGCAATCGAAAAAGAGATTGTCAACCTCAGCGATGGAAACGCTATCGATCATTGCATACAAACAACCTATCTCCAAAACAGAAGTGGAGAACATTCGAGGTGTAAACTGCGACTATGCTATTCAAAAACTTTTGGATAAAGGATTGATTGAAATACGCGGCAAAGCGGAAACGATTGGCAGGCCCATGCTCTATGGCACCAGCCCGAAGTTTATGGAATACTTTGGCATCAACGACATCAACGAATTACCAACTCCAAAAGACTTCACGCAGGAAGTAAACACCATTGGGGAAACAACCGACAATCAATAAAAATTGGTAATCGGTATTAGGTAATCAGTTTTTGAACTGGCTGCCAATCACTGGTCACCGATTACCAATAAGAAATGGCACAACAACGAAACAATAAATCCAAAAGCAAGGGAACTTCATTTGGTAAGAAGTCTGGCGCTGAAAAAGCATTCCGCACTAAAAAGAAGTCAAGAACAGATGATTCTTTAGGTGGTGAGAGAAGATCCTCAGGTCCTTCTGCATTTACAAAATCATTCCGCAAACCGGGAGAGTCATCCGAAAGGGAACGCACTGGAGGATTTTCAAAATCACGGCCTGAACCAGGAACAGGAGATTTTAAGAAGCCTTTTCAAAAACGTGAAGGAGGTTCTTTCGGATCGCGATCCGAGGGGCCAAAAAGATTTTCAAAACCATTTCGTGCTGAAGGCGGAGATGATAAGCCATTTCGTAAAACAGGAAGCTCGTCAGCATCATTTGGAAGGCCAGGCGGTTTTAGAAAATCGGATGGTGATTTTAAGAGACCCTATAAAAAGAGAGAAGAAGGGTCATCGGATTCTGATAAACCACGATTTTCAAAACCATTTCGTGCTGAAGGCAGAGATGAAAAACCATTTCGCAAAACCGGTGGTTCATCATTTGGGAAGCCGGGAGGATTTAGAAAATCAGATGGAGATTTTAAGAGGCCGTTCAATAGAGAAGGTAGTTCATCGGATTCAGATAAACCGCGATTTTCAAAACCATTCCGACCTGAAGGCGGAGATGAAAAACCATTTCGTAAGACAAGTTCATCGCCTTCATTCGGTAAGGAAGGTTTCGGAAAAGCAGAAGGAGATTTCAAGAGACCATTTAAACGAAGAGATGAAGGCCCATCTAGTTCAGACTCAGAGAAGCCAAAGTTTTCAAAGCCGTTCCGGTCAGAAAGCGGGGATGAAAAACCATTTCGTAAAACAAGTTCATCGCCTTCATTCGGTAAGGAAGGTTTCGGTAAAGCAGAAGGAGATTTCAAGAGACCCTTCAAACGGAGAGAGGAAGGATCATCAGACTCAGCTTCAGACAAACCAAGATTTTCGAAACCATCCCGATCCGAAGGTGGCGAGGAAAAACCTTTTCGTAAAACATCCAGTGCATCCGGTTCATTTGGCCGACCCGAGAAATTTGAAAAGGCTGAAGGATCAAAGCGATATTCAGATGATTTCAAAAAACCAATCAAGAAGCCTGCCTTGCCTGCAGGCAGGGAAGCTGATTCACCCGATGGAGAAAAGCCAAAACGCTTTGAAAGAAAACCTTCCGGAGATGGAGAGCAAAAGCCCTTTTTTCAAAAACGTGTCATTCGTTCTGCCAAATCTTTCAAACCAAAAGTTTGGGAAGAAAAACCTTCTGACGGCCTCACTCGCCTGAATAAATACATTGCCAACAGTGGCGTGTGTTCAAGAAGAGAGGCAGACAATCTGATTACGATGGGCCTGATTTCCGTAAACAAAGTAACCATCACTGAACTAGGTTATAAAGTAAAGCAAGGCGATCAGGTGAGATATGAAGACAAACTGCTTAAAGCTGAAAAACCAGTTTATATTTTGTTGAATAAACCTAAGGGATTCATAACCACTACGGATGATCCACAGGAACGCAATACCGTGATGAACCTTGTGGCCAATGCCTGTAAAGAAAGAATTTATCCTGTAGGAAGGCTCGACCGCAATACAACTGGGTTGCTTTTATTGACCAACGATGGTGACCTGGCTGAAAAGCTGATGCACCCATCGTATAAGGCAAAGAAGATCTATAAAGTAGAATTGGATAAGCCCCTCACAAAAAATGATTTTATAAAAATCCAGGAAGGTGTTCATTTGCCAGAAGGCAAAGCAATTGTAGACGAACTTGCGATGATCTCGGATGATAGCAAAACGGTAGGCATAGAAATACACATTGGCTGGAACCGTGTCGTACGCAGGATTTTTGAATCCCTGGGTTATGATGTTGTAAGGCTTGACCGCTCTGTCTATGCTGGTCTTGATAAAAAAGAAATTGGCCGTGGCGAATGGAGATTTCTAAAGCCAGAAGAGATTGTAAAGCTGAAACACTTTAAAGGTTAATTGTATAGTGATTCATAACCACAGATTCACAGATTAAACTTATCTGTAAATCTGTGGTTTTTTCTTTTACCTCTCATCCCATTTCAAATTCACAAAACCACTTTCCTTTCTTAGTTTTATCATCGTTCAATTCGTGTATCGATGAAAAGACTATTTCTTGTGTTGTGCTGCGCCTTCTCCCTTTCGGGATTTGCAAAAAAAAACCAAACGCTTCTGTCATCAAAAAGCAGCCGCTTACGCACAGCGTTTATGATGGCTGGAAAGACATTACCTATAAAGCCCTTACTAACGATGGCAACAATGCTGCATTTCTAATCAATCCACAGGATGGCGATGGAAAAAGTTGTGATACTGTCATCCCCCAGTTTTGAAGTGGACCTGTCCATTTCTTGCGGATGTTCCGATAGGCCAGATAGATTAGTTTTAATAGTGCCATGTCAGAGGGGAATGCACCTTTGGTTTTGGTGACCAATCCATAAAGCCCTATGATTTTTGACTCGAGCGTATCGGCTAGAACGGTTTCGCGCTTCTTGACCAGTTCAGGTTCAAAGGTGGCGTTCCGGTCGCGGCTCGTTTCAATTTCCAATAGACCGTCAGAAGTTTGCAATGTCTTACTGGTCTTGCCATTCTTACGGTTGCCTTCTTTGCGCTCTTCGGCATCCAAGTGCGAATCCAACTCGCCCTCTAGGGCAGCTTCCAAAAAACTTTTGATCGGTATTCGGTGATCAGTAATAAGTGTCCGATTACCGAAAACTGATTACCAAACTTAGTTCACCTTCCTCTGCCGCTCCTTATGTACCTCCACTACTTTTTTGATTTGCACTCCGGCATTTGCTACAGAGTCTTGCGATTTTTTGTTGTTTTCAATTTTTTGAAGCAGTACAAAATTATCAAGCTTGTTGGTCTCTAATGATTTCTCTAGTTGCATTTTTTGCTGTTCGTTGTTACTGAGTTTATTCACAAGATCTTTGTTTTGATTTAACAACCGTTGTTTCTGCTTGTCCACTGCATCAGAAGCTTGTTGGGCTTCGTCAATTTGTTTTTGAATTTGATCGCGATAGAATTTCACTCCAAATCTATAGACAAGTTTTTCAAGTTCCTTTGTCACAATCTCAAGATCATTTACTTCCCATTCCTGTTTGTTCAAACCTAGCCAGATAGTTGTTTTCTCTTCGTTGCCTTCACTGGTAGCATACAGTATTCCTTTCGGATAAACCGTAGCTCCAATCGCGGGCTCTGTAATGGTGATGGTGCCTCCCGGGTTTTTAACTTTGCCGATATCTTTTAAAAACTTATTCCAGGCGTAGCTTACGTCCTCTTTCTTACCTTCCAGTTCAGATGTATAACCCTCCGCTGATTCTCCTTTCACCTTTTCAGTTTTTGGTTTTACGATCACCGTTTGGGCTTGAGCGGCTACACCCATGCAAAGACAAATCAAAAGGAAACTAAACTTATTCATGTGTACCATGTTACTAGGTACTACGAAGCTTTTGCGACAAAATGCTTGCATTATTTGTTGATTCATAGGGATGAGGTAAAGTTTGCTATCTACGGGCATCTCCAAAAACCGTGAATTAGTGGAGTAGTAATTATAAAAACGAATTAACTTATTTGTATCAAAGCTACTAATAATGGTTAAAAAAATTCTCATTACCGGAGCATCAGGTCTTGTTGGTAAACGTCTCACGGAACTTCTCTTGCAAAAAGGTTACCAGGTTTGTCATCTTGGCAGAAGCAAAAGACAAGGAGCAGTGCCTTCTTTTGTGTGGGATGTTGACAAAGGCACAATTGAATCTGAAACCTTTACAGGTGTTGATGCTCTCATTCATCTTGCGGGTGCAGGCGTTGCTGATAAGCGCTGGACTGAATCCAGAAAGCGAGAAATTTTGGAGAGCCGCATAAAATCTTCTGCTTTGCTTTTCGAAACCCTGAAAAAAGAAAATGGCACGGTACAATCTTTTGTTTCTGCTTCTGCCATTGGTTATTACGGTTTTGGATTGAGTGATGAAGTTTTCACAGAAGAAAGCAAATCAGGATCAGATTTTTTAGCCCAGGTTACCAAACAATGGGAAGAAGGGGTTGACCAAATAAATTCACTGGGGATTCGCGTGGTGAAACTAAGGATTGGGATTGTTCTCAGTAACAAAGGCGGTGCTTTGGCGGAGATGGCCAAACCCATTGCGTTAGGATTTGGTGCCTCACTTGGTACCGGCAATCAATACCTGACGTGGATACACCTCGATGATCTTTGCAAGATGTTCATCAAAGCGGTAGAAGATCAATTGATGAATGGCGCTTATAATGCAGTAGGTCCGGAGTGGGTGACCAATGAAGAAATGACTGATGCTATTGCTAAGATTTTGAAGAAGCCCCTTTGGCTTCCGCCAGTTCCAGGCTTTGTGCTAAAAATGATTTTAGGTGAAATGGCTGATCTGGTAGTAAATGGAAGTAAAATATCTTCTGCTAAAGTTCAAGCAGCAGGGTTCAAATTTAAGTTTACTAAACTCGAAGAAGCATTGAGCGATCTTTTAATAGTTCGAAATTTAGCTTAGCCAAATTTTGAATATTGAACGTTGAATTTTCAGTATTTATTGAAGTGTAACGGATGAAGTAGCTACAGCAATCTTAGAATCCGCTGTTCCAAAATACAGAAACCATTTTCCTTTAAAAGGAACAAGACCTTCCACAAAGCAAACCTGATTGATTTGTCCGGTGATTTCATACGGCTTGTCGGGACGCATGAAATTTTTCTCAAGGCGGGCGATAAGTTTTGTTGGGTCACTCGCATCAAACAATGCCTGACCTGCGCAATAAGCTCCCTTTGCAATAGTAGAATCACCGCCTGAGTCAAGGTTCATGCCGTTATAGATTAGAACAATTCCCTTTTCGGTTAACAATGCATAAGGTCCACTTTCCACCAATCGGCTATCAAAATAACCTTTACGCGGTTGAAGAATAGATTTGATTTTACTGGATTCTTCCAATGGCTGCCAGTGAATCAAATCATCCGAAGTAGCCAGATATAAATCAGTGTCTCCGAAGTACATCCAGTATTTGTTATTAATTTTTTGAGCAATGATTTTATCACCTACTTGTTTGGCGACAATTGCTCCGGATTTACTCCATAAATCAACATAAGTTCCAGTCAGCACAAGCCCATGCTTTGTCCAGTTTAACAAATCAACAGAGGAAGCAAGACACAACCGCGCAATTTTTCCGTCATAGGCGGTGTAGGTCATAATATATGTTCCGTCCTCACTTTCAACAATACGAGGGTCTTCAATGCCACCCTCCCATTCATACGGTTTCATAAAATCATCTGCAGGATAGAAGACAGGCTGCTTCTTACGATTGAAGTGCAAACCATCTGCGCTAATAGCTAGCCCCAAACGTGAAGTACCCGCAAATTTTCCGATCGTATCTTCAGCGCGATAGATAAGATAAACAGAATCATTACGCACTACGGCCGCGGGATTAAATACATCCTTTTCTTCCCAGAGAATTTCTCTTTTTAGAATAGGGCATACGAATTTTCCATCTCCAGGTGTTAGAATTGGGTTAAGGCTATCCACTTTGGTGAATGGAAGTATCGCCCAGGTTGTATCACGTTGCTCGGTTGAGGTTATTTTCTCTTTTGGTGTACAGGCTGAGAGAAGAAGAATGCCCAG
>JANOLM010000134.1:0-1662 GCA_031419815.1 Bacteroidia bacterium | reverse complement strand
ACTGCCAATTGCCTACTGCCTACTGATCATGAATGCTCGCATCAAAGAATTACTAAAACCCGAAATCCTCAACACAGTTAGCGGACTTGAGCTGATCGCGCGTGTTATTGTAGAGGGATTCATGAGTGGCAGTAATAAAAGTCAATCGGTTGGTGCAGGGCAGGAGTTTAGTCAGTACAAAAATTACCAGGCAGGTGATGACTTGCGACAATTGGATTGGAAAATGTTTGCGCGATCCGAGCGATACTATGTGAAGCAGGCCGACATTGAAACTAACATCACGGTAAAGTTTATGCTGGATGCCAGTCACTCCATGTCGTATGCAGAGGATAATATCAGCAAACTTCAATATGCAAAAGTCATGACCGCTGCGCTTGCGTACCTGGCGAGGAAGCAAAGCGATACTTTTGGTTTATACGCAGTGAATGACAAAAATGTCAAGGTCGTTCAGCCACGCTTTGAACAGCTGCAATTTATTAGATTCTTAAATGAGCTTGTGCATTTGAAAAGCGAAGGCACATGGAAAAAAGGCGGTGTGGAGCAATTATTTGATCATCATGGAAAAGAGATGATTGTGTTTATCACTGACCTATATGATGAAAGTGAAGATCTTCAAAATTTTATTTCAAGGTTGAAGACCCCACGCAACGAAGTGATCGTATTTCACCTGATGGGCAGGCATGAAACCGATTTTGACTTTAATGGATCATTCACATTTGAAGACCTTGAAAGTGGCGTACGAACAAAAGTTGATACGTTGGTTCAACAAAAAGATTATTCCAGGAGAATAAAAGAATGGTTGCAATCATCCCGCGGGTGGATGTTGGAAAAACAGATCAACTATCATCTTGTTTTTCTTGATGAGCCTGTTGAAACCGTATTACGGAATTTCTTAACCGTTCGAAAGAGTCTGATACGATAATGCACCTTGCCAATCCGATATTTCTGTGGGCATTAACCGGGCTATCCATACCTATTGGAATTCATTTGCTCAGTCGCAAAGAAGGCAAAGTAATCCGCTTGGGTAGCTTGCGTCATGTGCAGGAAACCAGTACGCAACAGTTCAGAGGTATTCGCCTCAATGAGATTCTGTTGCTGGTAATTCGTTGTCTGTTGATCGTGTTATTCACTTTTATAATAAGCGGGTTACACTGGAATAACTTTAGCAAACAAAAATGGGTGCTGATTGAAAAGGGATTGGAGAAGGAACCGCGATTGTTACCCATACTGGATAGTCTTGTGGAGGAAGGATATGAAGGCCGGCTCTTAATAAAAGATTTTCCTCTCCTGGAAGATAGTGACTCTATTTCTTCTCCTGTAAACTATTGGGGTTTAATCGAGGACCTTACTTCAAAAAATCTCTCAGATGTAATCGTATTTGCTGAAAACCGTGCCGATAATTTTAATGGATTAAGGTCAAAGTTACCTGCCAATGTGCGATGGATTAGTCAACCCTTACCACCTTTTGACTATACTTTACAAGCCCTGCAAATAAAAGGAGATAGCATTTCTGTGAGAGAAGGTCATACAAGTTCTGAAGCAACTCATTACACAACAAAAGCAATAAGTCGGTCAGCGGGGATTACCAAAATTGAATCCCTCAATACCTTGAGTATTACACTAGTCCGTGATGAGAAGTATGCCTATGATCTAAAAATCATG
>JANOLM010000133.1:0-4656 GCA_031419815.1 Bacteroidia bacterium | reverse complement strand
TTACAAAATCCCTAAAATGGATTTCACAACTTCTTCAGACACACGCTCTGCGGAAGAAAGTGCACCGCTTACCGTACCGGCATCTCCTTTAGTATCGGTAGCTTCGCCTGCAAAGAAAAGTTTGTTGTTCACAGGTTTACTTAATGCCAAGCGATCATTGGCAGTTGCGCTTGCCAATGGATAAGAATATCCTCCTTTAATGAACTCATCTTTACTCCAGTCCTTTATAATGTAAATGATTTTATTCACGTTAGGATCGGCAGCATCGAGGTTGCGTCTGATATAAAGTGTTCCCTGCCCTGCATATACCGCATCCAGTTCGGCAAGAATATCGGCAATCATCAGATCAGGGTCTTTGGCTGAAAGTGCCGCAGCTTTTGCTCCGTTGATGGTAATAGACATGGTGCGATAAAATTCACTTCGCCCAACACCCGCACTAAAGTATTGAGGTGCAGTGATGCCTCCCCAGATGAAACCAGAATTTTCATTCCAAAAGTTCTTTTTAAAATCGAGCACCACACGCAGGGTAGGATCCATACCTAATCGCGAAAACGCTGAAGTCATTTCTGCCGGCAATGCCGGATTAAATGAAATACCGCCACTCTTAAGAATAGAAATAGGTACAGTAATAATAAGCTTGCTGGCCTGAATTTGTGAGCCATCCTTCAAGGTGAGAATGATCGGATCACTTCCGTAATTAATTGATTTCACTTGTTTGTTCGTCTCCACCAAGGGTTGAACAGCGCTAAACCGTGACAGCAAGATGTCCTGCATAGGGTTAGCTTTCATGGTGAAGACTTTGCCATCGTGCTTGCGGGCCTTCAAATCTTGCGACAACAATGAGATACCTAGTTGATCACTAGAAGTGCCATAAAAATTTCCTATTTGAGAATTTATGATTGCTTGCGTCCTACTTCCCGATGCTGACGCTGCCTGTTTCACCGTTACAGGAGAGCCCGAATAATTGGGCAATGCATTTACAAACCTTTGTGCCTCTACAAAATCTGCATCGCCCTGCAAATCAGCAGCGGCCTTGGCTTTGTTATCTATAATGAATTGATTTGTAGCAGCCGTGTCAAGTGTTACCGTTGACAAATTCAGATTACTAATTACCTTTCCCCAACTGGAGTCTGTTCCAAAAATAATTTCAGCGCCAAGCTCAACCGGAAAATCGGCAATAGTCCTGTTTTTTGTATCGAACATTAAAGAATTCGAGGTTGCATTTGAATTACGAAACGATTGAATTCTTCCTCCCAATTGATCAGCAGCCTCCAACACAGAGACCTTAATACCTTTTGAATGGAGAATATCAGCTGCATATAACCCAGCAGCACCCGCACCAATAATCACTACATTTCCATCGAACGGAACCTCAGGCCCCAGATCATCTTTCATGCATGAAGTAAGAAACTGAGGTGCCACCAACCCTGCTGAAAGACCCAAACCAATTTGCTTTAATGCTTTTCTGCGCTTCACCAGATTTTATTTATAACGAACCATAAATATATGCCAGATTTATTGAAAATTTGATCTTGTGCTTTTCTCTTATATGACAAAAATGCACTTTCATGCGAAGACACCAACTTAATAAAAACGTCCTTTTCGTCACCTCTTTAAAAAAATAGCAAGCAATGCAAACCTAGTAAACTTAAATTTATGCAAGCCATTGAAATACCATCAGCAGACATTAAAAAAATAGTTGTCATTGGCCCGGAGTGCACGGGCAAAACAGACCTGTCAAAATTTTTGGCAGAGCATTTTAAAACGGTGTGGGTAGAAGAGTATGCCCGTCCTTACATCAACAAATTGATCAGGCCATATGAGCAGACTGACCTCACTAAAATTGCACATGGCCAGGCTCGTATGGAAGATGAATGGGTGCGGGAAGCCAACCGTGTTTTAATTTGCGATACCAATGCCTTGGTTGTAAAAATCTGGAGTGAACATAAGTTTGGCGAATGTGACAAAGAGATACTAACGTTAACCGAGCGACATTATGACCTCTATTTGCTAACCTATATCGATGTGCCGTGGGAAGATGATCCACAGCGCGAACACCCCGACAAACGCGAGCACTTTTGGAAAATTTATAAAACTGCAGTAGAAAAATCTGGCGTACTCTTCGTAGAAATTGGTGGATCAAAAGAGGAGAGAAGGAAGAAAGCAATTGATGCGATCAACACTATATTGAAAAATAGTTAAAAGTTATCCGTTAATGGGAACGTAAAATTTAATGCTGTCCAACCCATTAACTTTTAACTCTTTTATCGATTAACGAAATGTCCAGTCCCTACGCAGTTCTTCAAATACGTGATTTTCGTTTTTTCATTCTAGCTCGGTTATTTGTCACACTTGGAATTCAGGTTCAGGCAGTAGCAGTAGGCTTGCAAGTATATGCGATTACCAAAGATCCATTATCCCTTGGATTGATCGGTCTGGCCGAAGCTATCCCGGCTATTTCGGTCTCGTTATATGCCGGTCATCTTGCAGATATTGTTCAGCGCAAAAAAATTATTCTGGCGTGTGTGGCCACACTAAGCCTCTGCTCTATAGCACTTCTTTATTTCACAACCGGCATTGGTTCTTTCATTCTTTCCTTCGGGGCGATACCCATTTACTCAGTGATTTTTGTAACCGGAATTGCTCGTGGTTTCCTTTCACCAGCCAATTTTTCATTTATGCCCCAGTTGGTGCAGCGCGACCTTTATCAAAATGCTATCACCTGGAACAGCACCACATGGGAAGGCGCCTCCGTGGCGGGGCCTATGATCGGTGGTTTGATTTATGGATTTTTTGGAATCACGGCAACATACTCAGCAGATGTAATTTTAATATTCTCCGGACTTATTTGCTACCTACTTATTCCAAATCGCTCCTTGCCTCCGGTCAGTGAAGAACAGGGCGTCTATGAAAAGATAAAAGCGGGAATAAGTTTTGTTTTCAAAAATCAAATTGTTTTGGCTGCTATTACGCTTGATTTGTTTGCCGTTCTTTTTGGAGGCGCCATCGCACTTCTCCCAATTTTTGCCGCTGAAATACTAAAAGTAGGTGCAGTGGGCTTTGGGCTCCTCCGATCCGCTCCTGCTATCGGGGCTTTGCTAATGGCCATCTTCATCACTCACTATCCGATCAAAAAAAATATGGGAAGAATCTTGTTGTGGTGCGTTTCCGGTTTTGGATTTTGTATGATCGGTTTTGGGCTCTCCACTAGTTTTTGGTTGTCGATGATCTTCTTAATCCTGAGTGGCGTGTTTGATTGTGTAAGCGTTATCGTGCGGGGCACTTTAATTCATACGCTCACGCCAGAAAACATGAAGGGAAGGGTTTCTGCTGTAAACAGTATGTTTATTGGATCATCCAATGAAATTGGTGCTTTTGAGTCCGGCTTTGCAGCAAAGCTAATGGGGGTTGTACCGTCTGTAATTTTTGGAGGTTGCATGACCATTGCGGTTGTTGCCACAACCGCTTGGAAGGCTGTAAAGTTGAGAACGCTGGATAAAGTCCATTAATTCGTCAATTATGAATGGGACAATTAATCAATTGTCATTACATTTAACTGTATTGAATTAATATTTGTTGGCCCACAAAAATCATAATTGCGATGAATACACGCAGATCTTTCTTCCAAAAATCCCTTAGCGTTGCAAGCGCACTCTCCCTTACACCATTCATAAGCACAGCGATTGCAGAAGATGTTTCCGATGCCCTGTTGTCACTGAATAAACTTTCTCCATTAGAAGCGATGAACGATGAAGACTTGTGGGCCCGCATGGCACAAGCGTATACCGTTTCCCCAAACTTGCTGAACTTAAACAATGGTGGTGTAAGCCCTCAACCTAAAGTTGTGCAAGATGCCGTTGACCGATACTATCACTTAAGCAATGAAGCCCCCACATATTACATGTGGCAAATACTCGACAAAGGAAGAGAACCTTTGAGAAGGAAGCTTGCAGATTTGGCTGGCGTATTACCCGATGAACTTGCGATCAATCGAAACACAACAGAAGCACTTGGAACATTTACCTGGGGCATTGACATGAAACGTGGAGAAGAGATTGTGATGACCAAACAAGATTATCCCAACATGATACACGCCTGGAAACAACGCGAACTAAGGGAAGGTGTAAAAATAAATTGGATCAATCTTAACCTGCCCATCGATAATGATGAAGTAGTCATCAAAGCCTACATTGATGCCACCACTACAAAAACAAAAATCTGGCACATCACTCACCTGATGACATGGACCGGACAAATTCTGCCTGCTGCCAAACTTTGCGCAGAAGCCCGCAAGCGTGGCATAATCAGCATTGTAGATGCAGCTCATTCATTTGCCCATCTTGATTATAAAATTTCAGATTTCAATTGTGATTATTTTGGCACCAGCTTGCACAAATGGCTCTGTGCCCCGTTTGGCACTGGCTTAATGTATATTCGCAAAGAGCAAATTGAAAAGACCTGGCCTATCTTCCCAACAGATAAACCACAAAGTGGTGACATCCGGAAGTTCGAAGCATTGGGCACCCGATCTTTTGCGCCTGAGCAGGCAATTGGACAAGCAATAGATTTTCATAATGCCATTGGCGGCAAACGCAAACAAGAACGCTTGCACTATCTGAAAAAATACTGGTGCGATGCTGTTACCAAAAATCCAAG
>JANOLM010000132.1:0-4655 GCA_031419815.1 Bacteroidia bacterium | reverse complement strand
CATAAATGGCGAACAGCAAAACTTCACAGAAGGTAGCATCAACCGGGCTATCTTCATGTTGTCTATTCCCATGATTTTGGAGATGGCCATGGAGTCACTACTTGCGGTAGTAGATATTTTCTTTATCAGTAAGTTGAACAGCACTGATGCCGTTACAGCAGTAGGTCTAACGGAATCTGTGTTAGCAATTGTTTATTCTTTGGCAATGGGTTTGGGTATGGCGGCTACGGCCATGGTGGCAAGAAGAATTGGTGAAAAAGATCAGCCTGGTGCTGCCGTTGCAGCGGTAAACGCGCTTTATATTGGATTAATCGTGTCTGTTGTTATTAGTATCGCGGGAATTTTCTTGTATAAAGATATTCTACGCCTTATGGGAGCATCGGAAAGTGTTGTGGCAGTTGGCTCGGGGTATGCTCAATGGATGCTGGTTGGCAATTTCACTATCGTGGCATTGTTTCTGGTCAATGCAATTTTTCGCGGAGCCGGAAGTGCGGCCATCGCTATGCATTCCTTATGGATTGCCAACATTATTAATATGGTGCTTGACCCGATACTCATTTTTGGTTGGGGTCCAATCCCCTCCATGGGTGTTGAAGGTGCTGCTATTGCCACCAACATTGGGCGAGGTGCAGGCGTACTTTATCAACTCTATTATCTCACTGGTGAAAAGGGTATCATTAAGATACACAGAGAAAATATAAAAATAGATTGCAACGTTATTACGCGACTATTAAAAGTCTCTGCGGGAAACATTGGGCAGTTTTTAATTTCCACGGCAAGTTGGCTCTTTATGGCGAGGATCATCGTTACGTTTGGGAGCGCGGCATTTGCTGGTTACCAATTTGCAATCCGGGTGATCATCTTTACTATTCTTCCATCCTGGGGTATGGCGAATGCAGCAGCAACACTGGTGGGTCAAAACTTAGGTGCCGGACAACCTGATCGGGCAGAGCAGTCGGTCTGGAAAGCTGGTTTTTTAAATATGATTTTTTTAGGAATGATTTCCATCATGTTCTTTTTCATTTCCGAACCTATCATGAGAATATTCTCTAACAATGAAGAAGTAATTCGTTACGGAACTCAATGTCTTAGGATTGTTGCTTTTGGCTATGTCTTTTATGGATATGGTATGGTGATTGTCCAATCTTTTAATGGGGCAGGCGATTCCCGAACACCAACTATTCTTAACTTATGTGGGTATTGGCTTTTTCAAATCCCCCTCGCCTATATCTTGGCTGTGAACCTAGACTTTGGCGCCAGTGCAGTTTTTTGGGCTATCGCTATAGCGGAGTCCGCAATGGCCGTGGCAGCCATTATTATTTTCCGACAAGGAAAGTGGAAGACCGTGAAGATTTGATCTTGAGTCAATAGTCTTTAGTCCTGAGCAGATTAAAAAAAGTTCAATGGCCCAGGACTATAAACTTAAGATTCTGGATTTTTCTTTTTATTGAAAGCCGCCTTTAATGCATTACTTAACTCTTCACCTGCTTTCTTAAGACTGGCTTCAACTTCTTTCCAGCGCTCTTTATTTTCAGCTTCATTCTTTAATTTTTCAGCGGCCACTTTCAGCTCATCATATTTTTTTTGGAGATCAGTTTCAATCCGGCTTCCCGCATCCTTTGCTTCTATAATGAATTGATCCACTTTCTTTCCAAACTCCTTAAAGAATTTCTCTGCTTTTCCATCATTTGTTTCCATACTAAAGATTGTTTTTTGTAATCTACTAAGCTACTCATTATTCCATTAGAAAGAGCACAAGAGTATTATAAAAGTAAAACCAAAAATGAGATGGAATTTAGAATAGATTTTTCAATCCAAATCACCTTTCAGGTATCTAAAAATGTTAACTTTGATATGAAGGCATCAGGAATTCTTAAAAAAATGAACACGTATTTGTAGTGAAACTAAAAAAGGTATCGTGATGAGAACTAGATTTTTATTATTCGCTTTGCTGGTGTTTATTTTTGCTTCCTGTGCATCGGCCAATCACTCCAGGCATAAGAAACTAAAGCCTGGCAAACCGATTCCGTGTCCATTAAAAGATTGTTGAAATGCGTAAGATCATAATCGCCATTGATGGATATTCTGCTTGTGGAAAAAGTACTACCGCAAAAGAGGTTGCCAAAATTTTTGGGTATCGATATATTGATTCCGGTGCCATGTACCGGGCTGTCACCCTTTATTTTCTGGAACATCATATAGCCCTTACAAATCCCAAGGAGATTGTAAAAGCACTTGATGAAATAAAGATATCGTTCGTTATTAATTCAAAAGGTATTTCTGAGACTTTCTTAAATGGGATTAGTGTGGAGAAAAAGATCCGTAAAATGCGGATATCAGAAAACGTAAGTCAAGTCAGTGTGCTAAAGGAGGTGAGGAATGCTATGGTGGCGCAGCAACGAAAGATGGGTAAAGAGAAAGCGGTAGTAATGGATGGCCGCGATATTGGCACAGTAGTCTTTCCGTCAGCGGAGTTGAAACTATTCCTTACAGCCGATATTCTTACCCGAGCCTTCCGCAGGCAAAAAGAATTACTTGAACGGGCGGATATGGTGGATATGGATGCCATCATTGCCAACCTGAACCAGCGGGATCAGATAGACAGCACCCGCAAGGAAAGTCCATTGGTTAAGGCTCAAGATGCCATCATTTTGGATACTACCCACGTAACCATCGATGAGCAAGTTGACGAGGTAATTCGCCTGGCAATGCGTCAGATGTTAATACGCACCGTCTAGCCTACTCAGCAACTATTTTACACGAGGCATTACGCCACCCATATAGTGAGTTGAGGGGTCTGATATTGCCTAATCAATCAACGTAACTGTAAGCTTTAATCTTTGTAAAATCCAGTCGAATTCTTACTTTCTCAATCTCTTTGCTGGACAGATTTAATTCTTAATTTTGCCCCGTCTTGTCAACCCCTCCCTGGACACGAATACTCGGGAGGTGGGTTGACAACAAGCTAAACCATTTCTTTGTTAACATAGCACATGGGTAAATACATCAGGCTCACAAAAGGTTTTAATATCAATCTCGCGGGCAAAGCCGCACCTAAATTAACAGAAGCAGAGCAAGCCGAAACGTTCGTAATCAAGCCTACAGATTTTCAGGGTTTATATCTGCCAAAACCGGTAGTGAAAGAAGGTGACACAGTGAAAGCCGGATCACCTCTTTTTCATGACAAGAAACATGAGCAGGTTGTATATGTGGCTCCGGTGAGTGGAGAGATCGTTGAGATCAAACGCGGTGATAAACGTAAACTTCTTGAAATCAAAATCTTGGCAGATAAGAAAGTCGAGCATGAATCCTTCAGAAAATACTCTGTTTCAGAGATAGCCAGTCTATCCGCCAGCGATGCCAGAGAAAACATGCTGAAAGCCGGGGTTTGGCCCAATATTGTTCAACGTCCGTTTGGCGTTATCGCTGATCCGGCCATCACACCAAAAGCCATTCATATTTCTGCCTTTGACACTCATCCGTTAGCTCCAGATTATAATATCTTGTTTAAAGGACAAGATCAGGCTTTTCAGGTGGGAATAGATATACTCAGGAAATTTTCTTCTAAGGTTCACGTAAATGTTCATAGCACCAGTGAAATTTCAACTGTTTTTTCGCAAGTAAAAGGTGTGGAGTTAAACAAGATTAGTGGACCGCACCCGGCAGGATGTGTGGGTGTTCAAATTCATCACATTGATTCTATTAATAAGGGCGACATCGTTTGGACGATGAACCCTTATGGTGTTATACAAATCGGAAGGTTATTTATCAACGGTATTTATGATGCCTCCAAAATAGTAGCAGTTACCGGCTCTGAGGTAAAAGAACCTCAGTATTACAAAACATATACAGGCGCTTCCATTAAGAAGTTTATTGAAAAAAACTTAACCAACGAACACGTTCGCTGTATTTCAGGCAATGCTTTAACAGGCACTAACATTGGGAAAGCTGGTCATCTGGGTTTTTACGATCAACAACTCACCGTATTGCCGGAAGGCGATGATTATGAGTTCTTGGGTTGGATAGGCGTGGGCACAAAAAAGCTAAGTTTTCAACGGGCTTTCGGCTTGCTTTCATTCCTCACACCAGATAAAGAATTTAAGTTGGATACTAATACGCATGGAGAAGAGCGGGCTTTTGTTCAGACTGGTGTTTTTGAAAAAGTTACCCCTCTCGATATTTTACCTACTCATCTGATAAAGTCAATACTAGCTGAAGATTTAGATGAGATGGAAGCACTTGGAATATATGAAGTGATTGAGGAAGATCTCGCACTTTGCGAGTTTGTCGATGTTTCAAAACACAATGTGCAGGAAATTTTAAGAGGTGGCATCGAACTGATCCAAAATAGTTAATCCAGTTATGAAATTTATTAGAAATCAATTAGACGGGCAAAAGCATAACTTTGAGAAGGGAGGAAAGTGGGAGAAATTTTATTTTGCCTACGAAGCTTTCGACACCTTTCTTTTCGTTCCAAATACTACGGCAGGGGTAAAAGGAGTGCAGATCAGGGATGCCATTGATATGAAACGGCTTATGATGACCGTGATCATTGCTATGGTGCCATGCTTGCTTTTTGGAATGTGGAATATTGGTCATCAGCATTTTCTTGCTATAGGTCAACTGGATGCAACATTCGGTCAGAAATTTTGGAT
>JANOLM010000131.1:0-3759 GCA_031419815.1 Bacteroidia bacterium | reverse complement strand
CAAACTCAACCACCCACTTGGTCAGGTCTTCATTGGTTCCCAGTTCATCAATAAGATTATCGATTACTTCTTCTAACACAGGCCCTTGTTCTACTTCAAGACGATAGTCGCCTACCAAACCAGCCTCACGTGAAAACGATCTATTCACTTTTTTAAAAAAAGCATCAATGGTGCTAATAGAGAATTGATTATACTTATGAAGGATCAACGACTGGGACATCCGTAATAGTCTGATTAAATTTTCTGAAGAGATATTTAAAGAGGAGTTTAAGGAGATTGAGGACGAAGTAAATAAGGCCACAACGCAAAAAGATTTTTTCAAAAATTTATTAACCGACTTAAAGAAGAAAAAGTATGAGTTTACAGGCTTCGTCAAATCAAAATCGACTGAAGCTTTAGAAATTTTTCGTCAACATGGATTGCAAAGCTCAGATTTCAAATACGCAGGTGGAGTTTATAATTATTTTAGGAAATTCTCTAAGGTCGCAAGTGTAAAAGAGTTTGACGAAGAAGGAAAGGGGAAGCGCGCAGAAGGAGACTATCAAAACCCCAGCAACTGGCCAGGTAAAGATACCGCGCATAAGGCCACCATTATAAAGTTGGCAAATGAAAAGCTGATTGGTTTATTAAATGAAATCTTAACCTATCGGAACAAAAACTTTCGGCAAGCCATTTCGGCAGAAGTTGCGCTGAATAACTTTTATGCGTTTGGTCTCATTGCAGATATTTCGCGAAAGCTAAAAGACTACAAAGACGAAAACGGCATTATGCTGCTGGCCGATGCTCCACGCTTTTTGAACGGTGTCATACAGGATAGCGACACACCTTTTATTTATGAAAAGGTAGGTTCATTTTATAGAAACTACCTCATTGATGAATTTCAGGATACCTCCGGGTTGCAGTGGAAAAACTTTTTTCCATTGTTAACAAATGGACTTGATCAGGGTTACCCCAGCATGGTGGTGGGTGATGTGAAGCAAGCGGTTTATCGATGGCGCGGAGGTGACCTGAAATTATTGCAGCAGGAAGTTGAGCATCGCATCGGCAAGGACCGGGTGAACTTAAAAGAACTCAATAAGAATTTTAGGAGCACTTCAGAAATTGTGTCATTTAATAATGCACTCTTTCAGGCAAGTTCAGCTATCGTGGCGTTCGAAACGGGCAAGAACATTACCGCTGAAGCTTATAGCGATGTGCCGCAACTCATTTCCAAAAAAGTGGATGGTTTTGTTCATGTTTCATTTTTAGAAGCAGAGGCTGATGAGAGTTGGAAGGAATTGGCATTGAATCAAATTCCAATTTACCTGGAGAAATTGCAACTCATGGGTGCATTATTAAAAGACATTGCTATTCTTGTTCGCACCAATGGCGAAGGGCAAAAAATTGTTGCCCACTTAATGCAGTATAGAAATTCAGAGCAGGCTAATCCCGCTTGCAAGTATGATGTGGTCTCCAATGAATCGTTGCGATTAGATGGGGCAACAACAGTAAACCTTTTGATCAGTTCGTTAAAGTATTTATTAAATCCTGACGATGATATTGCCCGCGCCCATTTGGGTTATGAGTTTACAAAGCTACACAAGCCAGAAAAGAACCTTAACGAAGTTTTTGCAAACAATCAGGTAACATTTGAAAATGACTTGCCCCCGTCATTCACAAAACAAAAGATATCGCTTAAAAAACTTCCGCTGTTTGAATTAACAGAAACGCTCATCGAAATTTTTAACCTTGGCAAATACCCCGGTGAGCTGACCTATCTTCAGACGTTTCAGAACTTGGTTTTGGATTTTACAAGTCGCGAACGCAACGACCTTGGTGCATTTCTGGAGTGGTGGGAAGAAAATAAGACTAAAAAATCCATTCAGGTTTCAGGTGAAGTAGACGCGGTGCAACTATTGACGGTTCACAAATCAAAAGGCTTGCAGTTTAAGTATGTCATCATTCCACTTTGTGCGTGGAGCCTTGATCATGAGCATGGCAAGAGCCCAAACCTTTGGGTGAAAACTCCTGAATCACCTCTTGACAAAGCTGGGTATGTGCCAGTAAGATATGTCTCAATATTGAAAGAGACTTCGTTTGCTGATTATTATGAAGAGGAACGTTCGCGTTGCTTTCTTGATAATCTAAATCTCCTTTATGTTGCTCTTACGCGGGCAGAGCACGGCATGATTATCATAGCGCCAAGTCCAACTATCCGAAATGTAAAAGGAACAGTGGCAAGGCTTCTTTATGAAGGAATTAAGAATTCAGACACGCTTAAATTAAAATGGGATGAAACAAACCAGGAGTGGAAATCCGGTAACTGGTCTTTGGCTGAATCATCACATCAAAACATACAAAAGCCTGCTTTAAAACTGAATTTTTATCCATCTTCACAATGGAGAGATAAGCTTGTGATCAGACAAACGGCAAGAGGTTACTTTGAATCCAAGGATAGTGATGTTAATGAAAAAGCCAGATATGGCATCCACCTTCATACTGTGCTTTCGCGGATCAAGTATGCCGATGAATTGGAGCAGGTTATTCAGCAAATTATTTTTGAGGGACTCATCACAAGGGAAGAAAAACCAATTATTGAAAAATTAATTGAAGAGTTGCTGAGCAACACAGTTATTGCTTCGTGGTTTGGCCACGAATGGGAAGTCCGGACAGAAGTGCCCATACTTTTGCCCGTCCGTCTCCTCCCGACTAAGTCTGGATCCGGAGGGCATGGAGGCGGGGATAGTCGGATTGACCGGCTCATGTTAATGGAAGGAAAAGCAGTGGTGGTTGATTTTAAAACAGGAGCACCGAAATCCGAAGATAAAAATCAAGTGGCGGAATATATAGAAATACTGAAGCAGATGGACTTCCATCATGTGGAGGGATATCTGTTGTACATAAAAAGCGGTGAGGTAGTTTCTATTCCCCCAGGAAAATCCAGTAAGGGTAAGAAATCGGATGAGAAACAATTGGGGTTGGGGTTCTAAATAGTGAAAATTCTAACTTCTAACTTCTAAATTGACATCATTTCTTAAGGAACTGGCCGAACAGATTTATAAAGAACATCCGCAATTGGATGGTCTCACCCTTATCTTCCCGAACCGAAGAGCGGCTTTGTATTTTCAAAAACACTTAAGCCATCTACTCACGAAACCTGCATTTTCCCCAAAACTTATTACCATTGAAGACTTTATTTCGAGTTTTTCTGACTTAAAAGTTCCCGACAAACTGGAGCTGATCCATCGGCTGCACAAAACGTATCAAGTGGTAATGAATTCAACAAATAGTGAAGGCCGCAGTCCTGAACCTTTTGATCAATTTTACTTTTGGGGCGACATGCTACTTCGTGATTTTGATGAGGTGGATAAATACATGGTGAATGCGGAACAGCTTTTCAAAGACCTCCGAAATCAAAAAGAACTTGACTCAAGTTTTGATTACCTAACTGAACAGCAACGAGAGTTTTTGAAAAACTTCTGGTCAAGCTTTGAAGAAAACCTGAGCGAAAACAAAAAGAAATTTTTGGAGGTATGGAGCAAACTCTTTTCGCTTTATAAAACTTTTAAGAGGGAATTGAAATCGGAAGGCCTTGCCTATGAAGGTATGCTTCATCGTGTGGTAGCTGAGGGACTGGCATTAGGAGAAACGAAAAGGGAATCTACAAAAGGAATAAAATTTATTGGATTCAACGCCCTCACCAAAGCGGAAGAAAAAATAATTTCTCATTTCGTTAAGCAAGGTAGCCGTGTGTATTGGGATGGCGATGAATACTACGTG
>JANOLM010000130.1:0-2931 GCA_031419815.1 Bacteroidia bacterium | reverse complement strand
TTGATATGGATGAAAAGGTGAGTCTTTCAAATTCTTCCTTTATTGAGATACCCCTAGGACTGCAGTGGACTGAAAAGAAATTCAAAATTGGGATCAGTGCTATATATCGAGATTTTGCTGTTTTCACTGATGCCCGTGATCCGACTGATTTCGGGATTGTGCCGAGCCTCCTGTATAGGTTCGATAACAAAGTAGTATTGGCCTTGAATATTTTGTTGGCTATAATGAATTCGGTAGATATTCCGTACACGATGATTTCGGCAAATTTATTTACTTCGATTATTCAAACCGGTTCGCACAACTTACCTTGGAGTATAGATTGAAGAATAAATAATTAGAACGCAGTTCGGCTCCTTCGCGAGAAGTACAAGCCGTTAATTATCCGTAAACTTGCAGCCCAATCGGGCGAAAGCTCAATAATTTATTAAATGGCAAAGTCTGCAAAGCTTAGGTTTGATGATCTGATCCTTTTTGAGGACGATGATTATGTATTGATCAACAAGCCTCCTTTCATCTCAACGCTGGAAGACAGGAATACGCCAGAAAATCTCTTGGCTTTGGCCAAAGGAAAAATAGAGGATGCACAAGTGTGTCATCGGTTGGATAAAGACACTTCTGGTGTTTTGGCCATTGCGAAAAACCCGGAAGCCTACCGCCATTTGAGCATGCAGTTTGAAAACCGCCAGGTAAGCAAGATTTATCACGCTGTTGCTGATGGATTGCATCAGTTTCAAAATCAATGTGTGGATGCCCCCATTTTAAAGCAAAACGATGGAACTGTGAGAATCTCCCGCGAAGGGAAAGAGGCGCAAACATGGTTTACATCTGTGCAAAGTTTTAAGGCTCATACATTAATTGAATGCCGCCCTGTAACAGGCCGAATGCACCAAATTCGAATCCATTTGTCGCTGTTAAAGGCTCCAATTGCAGGTGATGAAACCTATGGAGGTAAAATTTTCTTCCTCTCTTCAGTGAAAAGAGGTTTTAAACTTGAGAAAAATACAGATGAGCAGCCGCTTATTAAGAGAATGGCTCTTCATGCTTTTTCGTTGGAGTTCCTAAATTTAAAAGGGGAAATCATTCTAACACAGGCCCCCTATCCTAAAGATTTTCAAGCACTTCTAAAGCAATTAGCTGAAAATAAACGCTAATGCAGGGTTATAAAACACCTAAAATCTTTGTGTGCATACACAAATCAATCTTTAGTCGGGCTTGGATATTTAGTTTCTTGGGCCTACTTTTGTGTCCCTTTTTGAAAGGGGTTAGTGTTTTTTATTGGATTTAAAAGGCAAAAAAGTGGATCACAACAGTTATAAGACTATCAACACCAATAATGCGACAGCAGAAAAGAATTGGGTTTTGGTAGATGCAGAAGGCCAGATTTTAGGCCGTATTGCCAGTCAAGTGGCAAAAATCATCCGTGGCAAAAACAAGCCAGGATATACCCCCAATACAGATTGCGGAGATCATGTAGTAGTGATTAATGCAGAAAAGGTCAAATTGACCGGAAAGAAAGAGACCAACCGGGTTCTTTTTACCTATTCGGGCTATCCGGGCGGCCAGAGGGAGCTTTCACCTGCAATGATCAGGGCAAAACATCCTGAGCGTTTAATTGAGCATGCCGTTCGTGGAATGCTTCCTAAAAACACTATGGGACGCCAGATTTATAGAAGCTTGCATGTTTATGTAGGCACCGAACACCCTCATGAAGCACAACAACCAAAAGCTATAAAATTCTTATAAATGGAAATTATCAATACCATAGGAAGAAGGAAGACCTCAATCGCCAGGGTGTACACACAACCAGGAAAAGGTGAAATAAAGATTAACGAGAAAAACCTTAGCGATTATTTCAAATCTGAAATACTTCAGACCACAGTAAAGCAAGCGTTTACTATCTCTAAAACAGAAGGTCAATATGATGTTACCGTAAATGTTGAAGGTGGCGGAAGTAAAGGCCAAGCCGAAGCAATTCGCCTGGGCATTGCCCGTGCGCTGGTTAACATCAATGCTGAATTTAAGCCTGCTTTGAGAAAAGAGGGCTTGATGACCCGCGACTCACGCATGGTGGAAAGAAAGAAGCCAGGTCGTAGAAAGGCAAGAAGGAAGTTCCAATTCAGCAAGCGTTAATCGATATAAAGGAAAGAGCAGCATGGCAAATAAACTAACAACAGAACAATTGATGGATGCTGGTGTCCACTTTGGACACCTTACCCGCAAATGGAATCCTAAGATGGCTGAGTACATCTTTATGGAGAACAACGGTATCCACATTATTGATTTGAACAAAACCATTAAATGTCTTGAAGAAGCAGCATACGCGCTGAAGAATATTGTGCGCTCCGGACGTAAGATCATGTTCGTGGCCACTAAAAAACAAGCCAAGGACATTATCAAAGAAGAAGCTACCCGCCTGAACATGCCGTTTGTAACGGAGCGTTGGTTGGGTGGTATGCTCACCAACTTTGCAACCATCCGCAAGTCATTGAAGAAGCTTGCTCAGATTGAGAAGTTGATGAAGGATGAAGCCTTTAACAACCTTGCCAAGCGTGAGCGTTTGATGGTAACTCGTGAGAAAGCAAAGTTGGAGAAATTATTGGGCGGTATCACCGATCTTAATCGCCTTCCTGCGGCTCTCTTTGTAATCGATGTGAAACGCGAACATATTGCCGTTTCGGAAGCTCAGAAGTTGAACATCCCTGTGTTTGCTATGGTAGATACCAACTCAGACCCTTCTGATATTGATTTCCCAATCCCAGCCAACGATGATGCTTTCAAATCAATTTCTATTTTGACCAGCTATATTGGTAAGGAAATTGAAGAAGCTTTGATGGAGCGCAAGAAAGATAAAGAGGAGGCAGGCCACAAGAAGGATGAAGAGGAGAAAAGAAAAGTTGATGAGGCTGTAGAAGAAACAAAATAATTGTCATT
>JANOLM010000129.1:0-2925 GCA_031419815.1 Bacteroidia bacterium | reverse complement strand
GGGCCTACCCTTATCCCAATTCCTTTTTGATAGTGGCCTTCAATATCCCTCATGGCTTTTACTGACAATGACTTTTGCTTTGCTTCAATATCAATTCTTTTTTCATTCCATGTGGCACGGGCACTTTTTATTTCCGTCTTTCTCGGAGCCAATCTGGTGTGATACTTTGCAGTATCAACATAGCTTGAATTGGCATAGCCCAGCGCAGGTTTCAATGAATCGGCAAGCAGCGGCATTTTGGTTTGGCTTGAATAGTTCAGATAATTTTCCAATGAGGCCTCAAGGCTTGCAATACGGTTTAGCAAAACTTTATTCATCCCCAAATTTTGTTCTCTAAATTCTGTGATCCGGATTGTGTCGGGTTGCACCGTTTTTAAATAATCAATCTCCTGCTGCAGCCTACTGATTTGCTCGCTCTGTTTTGCAGAGGCAAGTTGGTGATCATTCAGGAGTATATGTTCCTGGTTGCTCAGCCACCATTGATTCCATAAAATAATAAGCGTGCATAGAGCAAGGCCTGCGCCAGTGATTAGCTCCGTTCTATAGCGCGAGTACCAGGGCCACACAACATCAGCCGCCAGCCGATAGTGCAAATCGGAGAGGGCGGCAGGATCGAAACCCGGCTCCTGGTATTCGCCTACTTTCTTCTTGATAATATCATCAAACTGATCGTCATCCATTATTCTTGTGCGTAAGTCTTTCCCCCTGTTCAGCGATTACTATTTTTTGCAATTTATTCCGGGCTATTGCCAAATTCGATTTGGATGTGCCCACACTTATATTTAATTGGTTTGCAATTTCCTCGTGCTTATATCCTTCTATCACATACAAGTTGAACACCATGCGATACGATGGTGGAAGCCTCTGGATGGCTTCAATAATATCCTGTTCGGAAAGCTTATCCAGAATTGTCTCAGAAGTTTCATATTTTCCATGAGAGATGTCCAGGCTGTGATAATGCTTTTCATTCCTTCGATAGTAATCAATGGCTGAATTTATCATTACCTTCCTAAGCCATCCTTTAAAAGATAAACCTGGGGAATACTTGTCTAGCTTTTTAAAAATTTTCATAAACCCGTCATTCACAATCTCCACTGCCTCCTCGCGCGTTCTTGAATAGCGTAAACAAATCCCCATACCATAGGCATAGAATTGCCGATATAGCTTGTCAATGCTATTACTATTCCCTCTTCGACAGGAATCCAGCAGGTTAAAAAGATCTTTATCTTCTATGGTTTCTTCTATTAAGTTTAACCTACACGCAAGTTTATGCTAAAGGGTTGGTTGACCTACTCAATTTACATCGCATTATTATAGAAATCTAACGTAAGGCCCGATTGATCAAGAATAGCGCAGGAAATCTTAATTAATTGCCTCGGGAATTTTCTGCTTAACTATTCATAATACGATACTTTAACAATGACAGAGTCGCGAAGAAAATCGATATTTCCCAACGAGACAGAGTTGATTTTTCTGCCTAAGCGTTTCTCCAGGTCGGCAATGAGTTGGACCCTACTTTCAGGTCTAATCATTTCAATATTGTCGTAGACTATTGATTCGCTAATTTCCCTTTTTATCAAAAGGTTGCTTTCAAGCAGATACGTAACTAAAATAATCAACGCATTGATCAACGCAAATTCATCCCAATTGCCCTTGCTTACAGCATTTATTAATCCCAAAGAAATTGCCAGAAACATGTAGGTCATGTCTCTGGTGGAAATATTTTCGGTACGGTAGCGTAACATAGAGAACACTGCAAACAAACCGAAGGCGGCACCCATACTCATATCTACCTTGTTAAGTAGATATGAGATGAGAAAGATAACCATATTGAAGATAAAAAAAGTGAATACATTTTCTCTGTTTTTATAAACGCGATAGTAAACCAATCGAAACAATATTAGAACAGCTATAAAATTCACTCCCATTCGAATGAAAAATTTTAACGGCAACTGATTGAATAGCGCAACCGTAGTTTGGGCTATTTCATCACTCAAGGTCAGTAGAAACATGTGGATGTAGTTTATGTAATTTAGTTAATGAGCGCTTAAAATTGTTCTTCTTAAGTAATGGCATCAAACAAGAAAGGCCTAAGCAATATTTACTCATAAAGCCTTCGCGGATACAATGGCTTCGCATTAGTTTAACAAATGGAGAGTACCCCGATTTTTCTTGTTTTACCTCAGCTACCACCAAGTGTAAGGTATTTTTTATACCCTCTTTATTTTCAAAGCTAATGTCTGTATCAATTGTAATACGCTCGGCAGAAAAACGATTCACCAAAGTAATACGCTTGTATGTTATCCAGAGTGCGGCATGAAGGTCTTTCGCAAACAAATTTGTTTTACTTTCAAGAAATTTTTTGGCGTTGTCGCAGATCGATTCCTCCATGGTTTGAATAGGGATCCTGCTCTTTACTGTTCTGCCTTTATTTGACTTTAGTTTTATTTCAAAAAAACTAAGGTTGTTTTCAGCATAATTCCGATATCTGATTTTAAATCGGTTCAGCTTCCCACAGTGATGCTGTTGGTAGAAGTCGAAAGAGGGAGTATCAAAGTAAAGCGATTTATAGGTTATTGAGCGGTATTGGAATACCTCAAGCACGCGATACGTTTCTTTGAGCCCATTTAAAAAAAATGAAAGCTGCGGCTGACTAAATATATATTTTTTATCTACCCTGTCCATAAGGGTTACATTATCCATCTGCTCTAAAGAAATAGGTTCAAATGAATTTAGCACCATCGGCAATTGAGTAAAATTTACAAATACTTTTTTTGATTCATGTTCCATGTTTTTCTAAAATTTTATTTGCATCTGTATATAAAATCTGTCATCATGACCTTGTGGGACATCTTTTACATTTCCTCTGAACAAATAATTTACAAGAACCCGAAACTTATCTTTGGGCATGCCATAGTAAGCCCC
>JANOLM010000128.1:0-25718 GCA_031419815.1 Bacteroidia bacterium | reverse complement strand
GTCACTATAATTTTATCAGGAATGTTCCCGACCATTAAAAAATTACTTTCAAAATTTGTATTCACATTATGTTATGGTTTCTCAACGTTATAAATAGTAGTAACCTGAGATTCGGTAAGAACAGATTTGTAAATTCTAACCTCGTCTAAAGAACCGTGAAGATATCCACCCCACGCCAATGGAATAACATGAAAATCCGCATGGCCAACCGTATCGAAATTGGTTCCGTTGCTATCCAAAGAATATTTGTCAGTTGGAAAATCTTGTCCGAAAACTAAATTAAAAGGTTTACCAGAAATTGAGATAGCGGGATTAGGCGTATCTGTATGGGTTCTAACTTTCAGTCCATCGATATAAAATACCATAGTGCCAGCGGTATAGGTCATCACGAGATGATACCACTCGTTTTGATTGATCTTGACAACTGCATCGCGATCATAGCTTCCTCCTGTGTGTCCGATAGTGGCAAAAGGTATGTTTCCGTCTTGCACCTCAAATTTATAGCCGATCCACGATTGCAAGCCCATAAACCGATTGTTGCGTACTTCAGCTAATTTCACCCAGACTGAAATTGAAATTGAAGCTGGATTGAGCGCAGTGTTGTAAGGAATTTCAACGTTGGCACCTTTGTTAAGGGCAAGGGCTTTGCCTGCAACTCCATATCGGTCTGTTGTAAGTACAGGAAGTATGCCACCTAACGTAGAATGACCAGCCTTGATGGAACCATCGCGGCCGTTGCCTGAATAATCTTTAACAACTGCACCAATTGTAGCGGCTGTAATCTGATCAAATGTCCATTGACCAATGAGATTGGCCGGATCGATGGGCACAACTTTCTTTCCATCATAAACTGTTACCGCTGCGGCCAAAGAAACAGTGGCGTTGGTAACAGTTACTTGGCTAACTGCTACATCATCTACAACAGTTTGTGCCGCTGCAATGGCCGTTGTCAAAGGGGCCTGTGATCCTTTAAGATAATTACCTGTTGCCACACCTTCAGATGTTGTAGTAAGCAAAAGATTGGCCGATGTAATTGAGGCTTTCAACGCAGTTTTATCAATTACAACTGCTGGATCATCCTTCGAGCATGAGGCGAAGAACACTGCAAAAAACAGCATCCCTCCCATTAGAATTAATTTTCCTGATTTTGTTTTCATAGAATTTATTGGTTAAAAATTTAAAGAGAAATTATTGTACGTTCGATTTAAAGCGTTTTTGACTGTATATTCAATTCTGTTCATAGAAGTGAACTTTGATTCTTGTCTCACTCGAGATTTTTTATGAACGATGTTTAAAAACATAATCATTTTTGTCATGTTGAGGTATTAGTTAAGAATAGCTGGGTTTGTATCTAATTCCGATTGTGGTATTAAAAAATGTCCCAGATTGTCCGAATACTTAAAACCTGTTCCTGCTAGCGCGGCCTCAGCTGTTTGTTTACCATATCGGATAAGATCGAAGAAGCGATGGAACTCAAATCCTAGTTCCACTCTTCTCTCATGGCGGATGGCATCACGAACAGTTTGTTGATTTGTTAACAGTACATCTGGCAACAATCCTATTGGCACTGCACCAAATCCAGCAAGGCTCTTGTCAAACAGATAGCTTTCTCTAGCTCTTTTACGCACCGCATTTAATGGTACTAATGCTTCAGAGGAACGGCCTGCTTCATTCAACGCCTCAGCTTTCATCAACAAGATGTCGGCATAGCGCAGATAGACATAGTTGAGACTCGCATCACCGATAATGGGTTCTTCCTTCAAAGGTTGTGAATGCTTTTTCTGAAGATATCCGGTTGGTGACCACGCTGGATCAAAGTCCTCACCGTTTATCCACTTTTGTCCGGCACGGCCTACCGTGTAATCAAGTCGTGGATCAGGAATATTAGTAGTTGTTTTTTCAAACTCATTGACAAAATTCTGCAACGGTACATTAAAGTAATATCCATTGTCTTTCGGTGGAGAAAAGTATTGATTTAAATGGCTTCCTAATTTTGGTAACTGATCGCTGAGATGTTGTAATTCAAAAAGGGATTCTTTATTGTTTTGTGTTGAATCAATAAAATTATTTTTGTACACCGCTTCCAGGCTATACAAACCGAGCGCATCAACAGCAGCGATTGCAGCTAATGCAGCCTCCCATTTCTGCTGATAAATAAAAGTTTTAGCCAAAAGTCCCCACGCTGCTCCTTTCGTTACTCTCCCAATCTCTTTATCCTTAGTTCCTATTGCAGCAATTGCTTCGGTAAGGTCTTTTTCGATTTGTGCATACACATTGGCTATTGGAGATTTTGGTTTATTAATCTCGTCCGGATTAATCGGAGGATTTAATTTTATGGGGATTTCACCAAAAATATTAACCAGATTGAAATAGAAGTACGCACGCAGAAATTTTGCTTCGCCTAGTATTCTACTTTTCAGATCCTCATTCATGTCGATACCTGGACTGTAATAAAGTAGATAATTAGCCCGTGAAATCCCTTCGTAATAATGCTTCCAGATTTTCTCCAGTGACCCATTATTACGCGAATAGCTAAACTCATCAATAAATTGAATATCACTTTGATCCCCGGCAAGGCCTCCTTTGGTGGCATCATCAGAAGCTACATCACCAAATACCCAAAGGTGATTTTCTGTAGAGACAAACGAAGCCGCATTGTAAACTCCCGTAATAGCCAGTAAGGCATGAGCTTCTGTTTTGTAGAAGGTAGCATTCGAGTAGGTGCCTTGAAGATTTTCCGTTAAAAAATCGGAACATGCACCTAATAAAAGCGCGAGCACCGTCAATAATATTCTATTTATATTCTTCATGATGTTGCCATTAAAAAGTAAGGTTGACACCTATGTTGTAAGATCGTGCTGCCGGGTATGTACCCCAATCCAATCCAGCAGAGCTATCACCCTGACCTTGGGCATTGTTACTTACCGTCATCTCAGGATCAAGACCCTGGTATTTTGTAAAGGTCAACAGATTGGTTCCTGATAAATAAATGCGAGCGGCAGCAAAGCCGTATTTCACCAATGCAGTTTTAGGAATTGTATATCCAATTTGCAAATTCTTCAAACGGGTGTATGAACCATCCTCAAGAAACCTGGTTGAATACTTCGTGTTATTTCCAGATGCATCCCATGAGGCACGGGGAAATTCGTTAGAAGTTCCGGGGCCTGTCCAGTGACCATCATAATAGCGTTGAGTAACATTAAAGGGGCGATAGAAACCTTCAATGTCGCGGTTAAGAACAGAAAATATTTTTTGACCATAAGCTCCTTGAAAGAAGATAGACATATCCCATCTGTGATAACTGACATTGATGTTTAAGCCTGCTGTGATTTTGGGGATGGGACTTCCGATGTGTTTGCGGTCATTCCCATCAATTACACCATCGCTATTCTGATCCTTAAACTTTACATCTCCTGGTTGAATTCCGTTTCCCTGAAAGGCATGTGTGAAAATATCCGTTGCATCCTGAAAGATGCCTTCCATTTCATAGAGGTAAAATGAACCGATAGAATATCCCTTTTCAGTTCGAGTAATCCTGTCTGAACCAATGGCTCCGCCCGCAATCGGTGCATTTACCTCCAACACTTCGTTGTGTAGTGAAGCAGCATTGCCGCTAATAGAATAATTTAATCCACCTATAGCATTGGAATAGTTAAGAGCCAACTCAATACCACTGTTCAGTACTTTTCCGTTATTGACCCAAGGCGACTGGGCTTCACCGGCAGAAGAAGCAATTGGTTGTCGCACCAGCAAATCGGAAGTGATTTTATTAAAATAATCAAGTGAGGCAGAAAATTTGCCATCCCACAGTTCCAGGTCGGCACCCACGTTCAATTGGTTGCTGGTCTCCCACTTAACTTTGCTATTCCCTAAGTT
Source organism: Bacteroidia bacterium (assembly GCA_031419815.1). Taxonomy (GTDB): domain Bacteria; phylum Bacteroidota; class Bacteroidia; order Cytophagales; family Cyclobacteriaceae; genus ELB16-189. The sequence continues at coordinate 21,842 of JANOLM010000128.1, read as the reverse complement.
GGAAACAGCATAGCCTGTTGACTTAGTATTGCCGATCGGATAATTATAACCGGAGTTGATCATATCGGTGAATGGGTAATCACCGATTTCCTGATTGCCAATTGAACCATAACCAGCCCGTAAGAGCAATCTACTGATGGACGCATTGTTCACCAGGAAAGATTCTTTATCGATTCGCCAGCCCAAAGATGTGGCATAGAAAGTGCCCCAACGGTTGTCAATACCAAACCGTGAAGATCCATCTCTCCTTAAAGTGGCAGAGACAATGTATTTTTCCTGAAAGTCATAATTGACTCTTCCGAAATAAGAGAGTAATGCGTTTCCACTTTTACCTTCTCTGGTTATTTTTTGTCCAAGGCCGTTGCCCAAATAAACTAAATTCGAAGATTGGTCTGGAAAGATTTTCTCGGAGGCGCCAACTTCATACCCTTGAACTTTGATGGCTTCAGTACCTGCCAAGAAAATAAAATGATGGTCATCATTAAACGATTTTGTATAAGTCGCAAAGTTGCTGAAGGTTAATGTTTGAAAACGGCCATCAACAACGGAAAGCTGATTAGGATTGTTGATCCTGTTGCCAGATCCCCAGTTGCGATCGAAACGTCTCTGGTTGACACTGGTAAAGTCGACACCAAGGTTGGACGTAAACTTAAAATCCTTAAAAGGTGTGATATCAACGAAAAATTTTCCAAATAATCGGTTGCTGATCCTCCTATTGTTGTTGTAGGCCAGCATACCAACAGGACTATATCCGTCACCGAAAAGATCATAACGTTCGGGCTTGTCGGTATAGTCGTCATTTGAATCAAAGATGGGAATAGCCGGAGTGCGGAAGAACGCATAGCGGATCACACTACCACCATTTCCACCGGCACCATCACCTGAACTTCCGATAAGGTCGGTGGTGGTTTTTGTAATGTTCAGATTGACCCCTGTCTTCAGCCATTCCTTTACTTCTGTGTCTATATTTATTCGACTACTAAGACGGTTATTGCTACTGCTTTTGATAATGCCCTGCTGATCGAAATAGGTTCCAGAAATAAAATACCGCGTCTTTCCTTCTCCACCGGCTATCGAAATACTATGTGATTGAAGAATTCCATTCCTCAAAATGGCATCTATATAATTTACATTCGGCAGTGTGGCCTTAATATCTTCTGTAATCAAAGGACGATATAGCAACGGGTTTTTATTAGCATTATCATTATTAGCAGACTCATTGAATATTGTTACATAATCGTTGGTGTTCACCATGTCAATATTTCGACTGGGTGATTGAACACCCACCTGACTGCTTAGTTGAATTTTAGGCGTACTTCCTGAACCAGATTTTGTGGTTACGATGACGACACCATTTGCTGCCCGCGATCCATAAACCGCAGTGGCTCCTGCATCTTTTAAAACAGTAATGCTGGCAATATCTTGCGTGGATATCGAATTAATATCTAGTGTTGGAATGCCATCAACAACATATAAAGGACTATTGCTACTGTTGATCGATCCTGCACCACGGATGCGTACAGACACACCTTCACCAGGTGCACCCGTATTTTGCGTTACCACCACACCAGGTGCCCTCCCTTGCAAGGCCTGATCAATACTGGGAACAGGTAACCTGCTAATCAGCTCTTCACTTACTGTATTAACGGCTCCGGTGATCTTTCCTTTTTCCTGAGCCATGTAACCTATCACTATAACTTCGCTTAGTTGTGTTGCATCTTCCGCAAGAATGATATCAAAATTTCTTTTCTCGCCTACAAGTATTTCCTGGGTGGTATATCCGATGAACGAAACTACCAGCGTAGTATTATTTTGCTTATCATCCAGTTGAAGTCTGAAAGCTCCCTCGATGTCTACTGTGGTTCCCAACGAAGTATTCTTTACTAAAATACTTGCTCCTATAAGGGCTTCGCGTGTAGCACTTTTGACTGTGCCGTTTATAATGATCTGTGCCTGAACGCCAGTGGTAAGTGTTATCAGAAAAAGGAAATAATACAATCTCATATTTTTCATGTTGATTAACTTTAATCAGATGTGAGTTGCTTATAAGAAACAATCATGTCGCCCACGCTATAAATACCGTCTTTGAGTTTTACTTCACTGCCGGATGGCAACACCACCAAAAGGCAGGAAGATTTGGCTTGAATGGTAAAGCAACCCTCCTCTCCTATATCGCGGCCGATGTACTCGTGATTTAACGCATCATAGAGATCTACTTTTTCTTTGTCAGCAGGGTAAAAACACACCTTCTTAATTGTATCGTAGGGGTTATAATATAAGTAGGCTGGGAAGGATTCATCTTGATAAAAATCTGTTGCGTTACAGTTGAGCTGAAGAATCCCGTCCACATTCGTTTTCCGAACAATGGCTCCAAAAATTCCTACTTGCGCGGAGCTATAAAGACTGAACATGGAAATTTCGGGTTGCCCCTTTGTCCACTTCGGACCATCACCTATTGCGACAGGTGAAATTCCAATCAGATCTGCTTTTTTATAATCATCTGCTTTACGGATCCCTTCGTAGGCGATCACATTTTTGGAAATATCCTTTTTTGCAGAAAGCCATTGATGCTGGTCGTCAATTTCATAAGGATAAAAAAGTCGGGCAGCATTCGTAACATTCAACATCCATTTTCCAATGGCATCGGCATACCGACTGTCGTATTTCACCATCGGCACAAGCGGCCAAGCCATGTCAAACGAATTCATCAAAAATGCATACCCACCCCCATCGGTTATGCTTCCTTGCAAGCCGTGTACATCATAATCGCCCCAACGCTCGGCTATTACACCCCAACCAGTTCTTCCGTCTAAAGCTTTGCATCCTTCAAAAGTCCAGTCCAATATTTTCTTTACATCGTAGTTTGTACCATGTTCTGCATTCAATCGTGCTGCTACTAATGCGCCAAACGGCATCAGTACTTCATAAAACCTGCTCTCCTTCTGATTGACAAAGACATCCATCGCAGACTTTGCTGCATTCAGGTAGCGTTCATCTCCAAATTTTTGATAAGCGCAGAGTAACACATAAGCATGTCCACCGGCAACATCCTGCTGATGCGGAATATTATTAGTCATACCTTTCATCTTACCGTAATCGAAGTAGGAGTAATTGTAATTTCCATTAAGGACAGAGTCGGCTTTAAAGAATTGTTCAGCGATAACATGTTGCAGACTATCTGCTTTCGGAACGTTTGGGAATAATTCGCAAAGGCCATAGAACAATACATTCGGAAAAACGTCATACCACCAGTCGCGTCCATATCCGCCACCCAGCAATGCAACAGCAGGATTTGTGTTATTCATCATAATGTTCCAACCGTTGCCAGAATTGAAATAATTCTGCGTCATCTTTACATAGTTGAAACCATTTTGTTTGGTCTTATCAATGCCAACCAATCCTGCACCAAGCAATGAACCCATGGAACAAAGTGCTTCATGAAATTCTTTACTTCCTTTGGGTCCCTGACGGATATCGCCAATTACCGTGAACATACCGAATGTGTTCTGAGGGAAGTTACGTTGAGCGCTATCGATCCAGATAAACGGCTGATACTCTCCTTTGAGATCCAGGTTAAATACATACTGATCAAAATGGTGAGCCTTCTCATACCAGTCTGTCATTTTGTATGGCGAGGGTTGATTAGGCATCAGGGCAATTCGGTCAATAACAATCTGCTCTACCCTTTCATGTTTCGTACACGAGGAAGTAAAAAACAACACACTCACTATAAAGAGTAATCTTCTCATCCTTTGTGCAGTTTATAACATTCCTTTACAATGTGCCTTGCCAACGGGATTGAACCTAACTGAACAACCGCGATCACGATCAATGAATATTTTAAAGCGAAACTTTCTGAGATATAGGTAGCGAAACAAATGAATAGCGCCAGGCCCAGGAATCTGCCGACATACAATCCAAACTCATGATTGAATATGTAGGTGTATTCATTTCGGTTCTCTATTTTAGAAACAACATCGATCACCCGCATTTGGATGGGGAAGTAAGCAATGTCGTGCAGTGGTTGAAATAGCACTTTGCACAACACAAACACCATCACACCAAAGGCTGAGAATAAAATTCCATTGACTAGTGTTCCCATTAAAAAGATCAACAGGCCTGCCGTGAAAATGTAAATACGATGCTCAGGTTTTGTAGTTCGACCAAGCAGATACAGCATGGCTGCGGTTGCGATGCCACTGATGCCCTGCACCAATCCAAGTGAGCCTTCGTTGCCAACCATGCGCATGATCAGAATGGCAGGGGCTGTAACCAGATAGCCCTGCGCCAATCCCTTTAATCCAGCTAAGCCCAACATTTTTTTCCAAAGCGAATGAAATTTAAAATACAGAAATTTTTTCTGCCCTGGGTTTTTGAAAGTTTCTTTATGAATAACTACACTAGAGAGAATAGTTAGCAAAAAAACTACAATGGTAACGGCCTGATAGCTACGATTCATATTTCCTTCAAACCATCCTCGTGTATCTGCCATAGACAAATAAGCGCCAACCACAATAGGAATTAAAATGAAGGTGATGGTATAAAAGAATGTTTCTAGGCCATAGTAATAATTACGGTTTGAATCCTTCGTGGTATTTAGCGCCAGGAAATCACGATTGGACCAGAAAAAACCAAAAGAACAACCCATTAATATTCCTGCTACGCCTACTCCTATCGCGGAAAGGTTTTGCAGGCTCATCATCACTAACATGGAAAGGCCGCTTAGCAACATGCCAAAACTATAGAGGTTGGAAATTTTTATGTGGCTTAGCAAAAAACCATTGATCAGAAATGTAATCGGGATGCCTGTGTATACGGTGAGCTGATAAATGGCCACAATCGTAGGATCGTTAGAGCTTCGCATGATGTAAGCACCCACAAATATTTCGATGATGGGAAGCACAAAAGCATATATCAAATTGGTGACGAGCAGCACGCGCATATCCCGCGGCATTTGCAAAAAGAAGGTATACTCTTCCTGTGGCTTCTTTAATAGTGCTGTTACTGTCATCGTATAGTTTGTCAGCGTAAACAACTTTCAAAGGATCGATTCCTTTGAATTAATTTTAGGTGAAAGCGAATTCAGAATTTCCTTTATTGATAAATCTGCCCCACATATCACTTCGTCACTTGCCCCATAGTACATTCTTATCGTATCACCATTGACCAGATGCCCATTAGTGAAAACCACATTGCCGAAAAAACCTTTTAACTCATAATCTTCTGATGGCTCCATAATCGGAGACGTACTTCGGGCAATAACACGAGAAGGATCTTTGATATCTAATAAAAGGGCTCCCAGACAATAGCGATGGTCTTCATTCGCTCCATGATAGATGGCAAGCCATCCTTTCGGGGTTCTAATGGGCGAACAACCGCCTCCTACACGGGCGCTATCCCACATATTTTTGCGAGTAGCAGCAATGCACTTGTGATGTCCCCAATGGAGAAGATCCGGAGATTCTGAAAGCCAGATATAATTTCCTCCCAACTGCGGACTGCTAGGACGATGTAAAGCATAATATTTGTCCTTAATCTTATCTTCAAAAATGGCGCAATCCTTATTGTGCGGAGGAAAGATCATGCCTCTTCGATCATAGTGCTTCCAATCTCTGGTTTGGATCAGTCCCACACCAACCCCTAAAGAAGACACCATGGTGTAGGTAAGGTGAAACAATCCGTTTATTTCAGTAACCCGGCAATCTTCAATGCCATACGCTTCAAGCGGATCTTTGCCAAAAATTGGATCGTAGCCTTCCGGCTGATAAAACGTTGTACCATCGTCACTGCACATCAACCTGAAATGCGACAACGTGGTAAGGTAATCCTTGTCTTTATAACGGATCACCCTCGGATCTGTAAAATCCAGGTTGGGATCCGTCTTCTCAAATTGAAGAACTTCTATTTCACCGGTCTCATTATATATTGGAAGGCTGACGTAACCTTCCATTTGCTCAGGACGCTCGGCTACACGAATCAGCAGCCATATCTTTTTATCAAATCTGAAAACTCCTGGGTTGAGAAGACATTCAACCGTCATTCCCTTCATGCTGGGCTTTACATCTTTCGGTGCTAGTAGTGGATTTTGCTTAAATCTCTTCGCAATGTCAAGAACAGATACATTTTGCATGCAGTGGATGCAACCGGATAACATTCGATTGCAATGCAAGGTGCACACTATACGAACCATTGTCTGTCCTGTATACTTTCTATTAAGTTCTCTTGGTTATAAAGAAATGCTCAATTGGAGAACGGAGAGGACATAATATCACATAGAGGACAAATAAATAGAATTTGCTACTGCAAGAATTGCCACCTTTGATAAAGGTCGCTTTAGTCTGAAGTTTTAAGTGTGTAAAATCACTGAATCCAGGGTAAAAGCATGCAGCCAATAGTTAAAGGCCAATGATATGTCATTTGCAATATTACTTTTTACGCTATTCGGAAATCTAATTCAAAGTGATAGTACATCACCTTGGCCATATCAGCATGTTGATAAAGCAGCAAAACTCTCCAACAGCGCCATCACATCCGTGTACATGGATAGGTATGATTATGTATGGTTGGGAACATGGGATGGGTTGAATCGCTATGATGGCAGCTCCATTAAAGTCTACAAACCAGATCCTTTTCTGAAAGGAACAATCAGCAATAACGTTATCCGCGATTTTCTTGAAGACGGCAGAGGCGATCTATGGGTGGTCACGCACCTTGGCATCAACAAATACAATCGCGCAAAAAACTCATTTCAAATTTACCTCGATAGCCTTACCGATATTCCTTTTCTGGAATATAATATAAGAGCATGCATTGGTGCCGATTCATCAATATGGATCAGCCTTATCGGGAAAGGGATTAGCAGGTACTCACGGAATGAAGATATGTTCGTACCCGTAAATTTTCAGGGAATAGAAGCACACTGGCTTACTTCCGTGGTTGACCTGGGCCAGCATAACGGATTACAATACCTGTTAGGAAGCGATGGAAAACTTGTTTGCACGGTAAATAACAGATTGGTTTTTAGTAAAAAACTTAGTGATTACAATGCACTCTCCTATCACAAGTTTCTTCGGGTTGGTCAGCGATATTTCCTTGCCGTATCCAATAGCGATAAACAACTTCTGCTATACAACCTTGCCGATATTGAAAAAGAGCCTGATAGAATTGCACTCACTAATATTTCTGTTTCCTCTTTGTCGGAGAACTTAAATCACAGTGCTATCTGGCTGGGATCAGAATCAGGAGACATTTTTAAAATAACTCCCCATGCCAGCGGCTTTTCAGCCAAGTCAATGAACTCCTTCTTTCCAGCATTTTCGAAAGCCCGAATTAAAATTCTGAGTATCAAAGAGACGAAACAGGATATTGTATGGGTGGGTACGGATGGAGATGGTGTTTACAAATTCATGACCCGGCCCAAAACTTTCTATTCGCTCTCTGAGGGACAACCGGAAGCTGGTCAGCTTTCGCACAGCATTATCCGATCAATCTATGAAGACAATTCACGTAAACTTTATGTAGGCACACGTGGTGGCGGATTAAATATCATTGATCCCATCAACAGCAAAACTACTATACTAAATTCCAAAAATGGCTTAAGCAATGATGCTGTGTTGTCCATCAATCAAGACCATGATAAAAATATCTGGGTTGGGCTGGATGGAGAAGGAATCGATATGATAGAAGCCGGCACCGGCAAAGTATTTCACGTCCCACGGGATTTTGAAAACAAAAATGACCTAGTGTTCAGTTCGGTTTATTCCATCTGTGTCGATGCCTTCAATGGAATTTGGTTAGGCACAAGCGGATATGGCATCATTCATCTGAAAGTATTTAAAACATTAAATGGAAAATATCGGCTCAAAGAATATGATCAGCTATCACATCCAGGCAAAGCCCGACCGATTTCCATAAAAAGTAATATTGTTTATACTATCGTAGAAGAAAAGCCTAACCTACTTTGGTTTGGTACACGCGGTGGAGGCATATATAGATACAATGCATTGACTAAAGAAATTGAAGCACACATTCAAGCCAGTGCCAATAAAAAAAACAGCTTAAGCAATAATGATGTGCTTAGCCTGCACATTGACAAGCAAGAGCAATTATGGATAGGATCAAGTGGTGGACTGGATCGGCTATTTCTTCAAATCAAGCCGTATCGTATTGAACATTTTACCCAACGCGAAGGTCTTCCAAACAATACTATTCACGGGATACTCGAAGATGTTAATACGAATATATGGCTCTCCACAAACCGCGGCCTGGTGATGTATGATAGATCGAAAAACGTTTTCAAAAGCTTTGACACCAATGATGGCTTAAAAAATAATGAATTTGCAGATGGAGCTGCCTTTCAATCCACCACATCAGCGAAACTTTTCTTTGGCGGAATTGACGGACTAGATATTGTCTATCCGGATAAACTTCATATACAAAATTATTTCCCGCGACTTACCGTAACAGATTTTCAAGTTCGCAACTTGGCCGTCATACCAGGCGATGATAGTCACATCCTTACGAAAAATATTGACTTGACAGATAATATTATACTAAACTATGATCAGAACTTCATTAGTTTCTTTTTCACCACACTTGATTATTGGAATAAACAGAAAAGTGAATATGGTTATTTCCTGGAAAATTTCGATAAAGATTGGAACTACATTGGCCAACAACAATCTGTCACTCTTACCAATATTCCTCCGGGTCACTACAAACTTAACATCAACTACACCAATGAAAATGGTGATTGGGGAACAGCACCTAAACTTATAAATATCACTGTAACGCCACCGTTTTGGAAAACAAACTTAGCCTATGCCATCTATATTTTACTGGCCATTGGATTGCAGATAGGAATTGTGCTATACATACGCTGGAGAGCCCGCACAAAAAAGGCCATCACGATGGATAAATTTAAAGCCCAGCAATTAAAAGAACTAAATGATTACAAGCTTCAGTTTTTCACCAACATTGCCCATGAATTTCGTACACCGCTAACATTGATTCTTGGACCCGTAGCTTCACTACTTCAAAATAATAACAACACCGGAGAACAGAAACAACTTAAAACAATTTACAGTAACTCTTTACGACTTCAGAAACTTATTGATGAACTTATTCAGTTTCGAAAAATAGAGAGCGGTAAAGATAGTCTTGCAATTTCTACAGTCGACTTGGTTCCTTTTACCCAGGAAATCATCGAGTCATTTAGACAACATGCTGCCGATCGTGAAATTCACCTGGAGTTTTATCCTGAACCCGATGCATTACCCGCCTGTGTGGATCATAAAAAACTTGAAAAAATATTGATCAATCTGATATCAAACGCTATAAAATATAATTCCAAAGGCGGAATGGTCAGTCTGACGCTGAAAGAATCTCAGGGTAAAGCATTTTTTGCTGTGCGAGATGAAGGCATTGGTATTGCAGAGGAGAATAGGAATAAAATTTTCGAAAGCTTCTACCACAATCCTACAGAGACAGTCAACACAAACGGTATTGAGAAAAGTACAGGCATTGGTTTATCGCTTACAAAAAGTCTCGTGCAGATTCACCGTGGAGAAATACACGTGGAAAGTAAGCTCGGAAAAGGCAGCATGTTCAGGGTAATTATTCCCATTGCAAAAAAATATTATACCGATCTGCCAGAAGAAAGCCAGATGATTCTTTCAACTTATCATCTGGGGGAAAAGGTATCCATGGAATTTGAAACCGATCATTACCTGCCCGATCAATCAGAAAAAGAAAGTAGCGAGACTGCATCCAAACATGCCTACTCCCTTCTTGTAGTTGATGATCACGCCAGTATAATTTCTTTGCTTGATAATATTCTTTCAGATAAATATGTTATTCATAAAGCCCGCAATGGAAAAAAGGCATTGGACATTCTGGAAGAGGAAAGGATTGACCTGGTCATCAGCGATGTAATCATGCCGGATATGGATGGGTTGACGTTATGCAAAAAAATAAAAGAAAATATTCAAACCAGTCATATTCCGGTGATCCTGTTAACCGCGAAGGGAGAAATTGAAAACAGAATTGAAGGATTGCATGTTGGCGCTGACTCCTACATTCCCAAACCTTTTCATCCTGAACATCTTTTCATCCGAATTGAAAAATTGATTGAACGGATGGAACTCATACGCAAGAAATTCAAAAATTTTGCGAACCTGGAACTTACCCATCTCTCAACAGGTATAGGAGAAAAAGATGATGATTTCTTCTCTAAAATAACAAAGTGTATTCAGCTTCATTTAAGTGAGCCTGAATTCAATGCCGATATCATAGCGGAAGAAGTTGGCATGAGCAAGGCCTCTTTGTACAAAAAAGTAAAAACAATTACAACCCTCACACCGCACGGACTGATCAAGCAATATCGCTTGAAAAAAGCAGCAGATTTATTGCGGAATACTAGCATGAGCGTATCTGAAGTGATCTATGAAACCGGATTTAACAGTCGATCCTATTTTTATAAATCATTCAACGAAATGTTTCATTTCCATCCAAAAGATGTGGAACGGGCAAAGGGTGCTTAAAACTTCTATCATTAGGGGCGCAACTGGGAAATGTTTTGCACACTTTTCTAAAAGCAACCCCCATTTTCAAGCGCAGTAAGCCTTTGAAAGAATGGAATGAATTTTTGAGTGAGTAGGCTGAACCAGCAAGCAGCATCTAGCAGTGTTGCTCCATAGCCTCAATCAAAATGAAATGCAATTTTGTTATTGGATTACTAAGTGTAGTAGCTATATCAGCTTTCTGCCAACCTGTTAAACCCAGTTTTGTTGCTTCCGTATCAGAAGTCAATAGGATGTCTTTGGTCAAAACCAATATTCCACTTACCGAATGGCACGAACAATCATTTTGGACACAATACAAAACATATCTGGACAAGATACAGGGTGTTTCTTTACAAACGTACACTGCTCTTCAGGAGCTTGCCTTGACTGATAGAACGATAGATAATCTTGAAGCCTTTGAAAACGGCCGCAAATTGATCGCCTACCGTTTCGATGAACTAGTTGTTTTACGCCAATACTTTGTTGAGATCGGTCGGGAACACAACGGGGTGATAGGTCTTCAATTTCTTCAAACCGAAACCATGTTGGACATGATGGAAAGTTCGCGCATTTATGATGAGAGCCAGTGGAGAAACTTCCGTTTCCTACCAAGGGCATTTAAGTTTGAAGACTTGAAGAAAGCGAAACACAATACCATCACCAAGGCATTGTCACTCTCCCCACAGGAAGCGGCAATATTCTTTCCTCTTTATTCACGTTACGAACAAGAAAGCGAAGAAGTTCTAGGTGAAGGTTACAATTTATATGCATTGTTTGCCGCTGAAGCTTCCGATTTCACACCGGGGCTGGCCAAGCGCCAGGGGTATGATCTTCTCACGGTGATAGAGCGAGAGATTAAATTAAAAGAAAAATATTTTACCGAAATGAATAGTGTGGTGGGTTCATCATTGGCAGCTCGTTTCCTGGCATGGGAAGATTATTATTCTCTCATTTGTAAAATGAATGTATGGGTGGAGGCCCGTAATGGTGTGTACTGTCATTTCAACCCAAAAATTAAGCATCAAATCGACTTTTTTTGAAAGATGCTGTATTATTTCTTATTGGTATCGTTGTATTATTTAAAATTAAAAAAAAATGATGAGCTCTATTCAAAATTCGTCAAAACTGGTTGTGGTGGTCTTGACTATCATGATCTTCACCTTCGGCTGCAAGAGTAAAAAGCTAGCCATGGAGGCTGCTAAAGAGAAAGCCAGAATGGAACAAGAGGCAACCCTGCGTCAGCAAAAAGAAGATGAAGTCAAAAAAAGAGAAGCGGAAGAAAAAGCAAAACGAGATGCGGAGTTGAAGCTTAGTGAAAATGAACTTGAGAGATCGCCAAAAGCCAAATTGAGCCAATATTTTGATGCGATTGCAAGTTCAAGTAATGTAACATCCGCCAACATTAGCATTAACGAGGCACTATCATTATTTGCTTCCCCCGAAACTCCCGTACTTATTGTGATTAGTGAATCTGGCGGCAGAAAAGATTATGATCGGCCAACTACTATCAAAGACTATCTTAATTATTTAAAAGATCAGAAGAAGAATATTAATGCCGTGTCGGATCTGAAAATTGAAAGCTCAGGTAAAATCACGGAAGTAGAATTAAGAAAAAATTAAGTTCGAAGTTTTAAATTTTAATATTAAAGACAACTCTTATGATTAAGCTCGGTTACAAATACGTGTTCTTATTGATTCTTAGTCTGACCACAGCGGGCAATTTGATTGCACAGACAGGTGATGTAAGCCCTGAGAGAAAACAAGCCATTGACTCACTCGCATTGGAAAAAGTGAGAGACTTGAGCAAATACATTAGCATTATTGGCAACAAGAAGACAGCCTACTCGGAGGCTACTCGCGTTATGGATCGGGCAGAAGAACTTTTTGCGCCAGCTAGTGAAATGGGTGTCTCCTCTTTGGATAGAAAAGAAGTTAATTACTACAAAGTTCGTCAGTACTTTGAACGATTAATCGCGCTTAATTACGACCGTGTTACCATAAAATGGTATGATATCCATTACATCAGTGACCTTGAAAAACAACCAGATGGCCGTTACGTTGGAGTGGTAACTATTTATCAGAGATTTGAAGGTGAGTCCGATGATGGTCTTAAATATAAGGATACCACCAAGAAAGATATTACCATTTACGTAGAGCGAAAAAAAACACAGATACAAGGACGGATTGTTGAATTTTGGGACGTGATGTTAGGAGACATCCGTGTGACTGAAACGGGAGTGTAAAATCAACCAGATAACTTTGATTCTTAGGTTCGGGTCGTCTGAAAGCTTTTGGCAACAAGGAATTTGAGACAAGAGCTTCTCAACAAACACTTTTATCCTTTTCTTTTAGAGAAAGATTAAATGTTGAGGTAATCAAAAGTAAGATTTTTATAAATTCCGATAATAATATTATTACGCGTTGAAATATCTATTCCTTACGATTGTCATTCTCATGTCTTACTCCCTTCAGGCTCAGCTTGTCGATGAGATGGATGATGAGAGTAAGCTCTATGCAGAATCCAAACAAGTCAATCAGTTTTTCAGAAGATTTAATGGTGAAGAAGACGAGAAAGGAAACCGTTACTATCCACGAGACAAACAATACAGAAGTGTTAAACTGAGAAAAAAATACCTTGGGATACTTTTTGATGAAGGAAATACTGGTATTAACCCCTCGCTGAAAACCGAATTTGCAAAACAAGTATTAGATAAAGGAGAGACTTCCATTCTGGACTTTCACGGAGTTAATTGGTTTTCAGAAGTGCACGCCACGTTTACCATGAATGGAAAGATTCAGCCTATCACCTTGTTCATGACGCTGGAAAAAGACCACCTAGGTTATAAATGGGTGATCAGCAAAGTTCATGGCAACATGTTTGAAGAATACTTTGAAAGAGATACCACGAAAGTTGGAAGATTTCTTCATCCCCTGAGCCACGAATTAGATTTTATGAACTTACGAAAAGCTTTTGCCTACAGCGATAGCATCAGTCAATTTGCTTCTAAACAGTTTGTACCCGACCATCTCTCAATACTTTTATACGAGATTAAAAAGGGGAATCTGAAATTTAAATCAGTTGATGAAATGAAATTTCATTTCTTTCAAATTGACGGATGGTATTTCCAGCTCTCAGAATTCAATAGGCCAGGCTATAATACAGGATGGCTGATTTCCAATCTTGTCAAATTAAATAATGAGGGCGATAAAGAGCTTTTATTGCGCTATTTGTATAAATGATGGTGAAATTTTAAATGAGTTGGACCCTCCTATCGGCCATGTGGGTGCTGAGAGTAAAAAAGAAAACCTGATTGTATTTCGAAACACTTCGCTTGAACTTCAGACTTTAGAGAAGTAAATTGGCAGCGGCAGGTTTTATAGTTCCACTTTCATATTTTAGAAATATTGGCAATAAAATGAAACAAAATAGACTGTGGCTTCTCTCCGTTGTGTTACTAGTGTTACTGGCATTTAGCGCTGATGCCCAGAAACCAAAAACTAAGAAACCTGTCAAGAAAGTTGTTCAAAAAACACCGGCTCAGAAACAAGTAAAACCTCAGAAGGAAGCGGCTCAATCTGACCGCGCAGATTTATCGGTGGCAGTTAGCCAGGATGAAAAGAAGGTACGCGATATCGTGACCTTCCTTCAATACATGTTGAACACGCTCGGAAGCAGCGGCACATCCACACGTGATAAAGATGTACTAGTAACCGAAAGCTATTCCAAGATCTTCAGCAATAACAAAGTTCAAATCGAAGATGATCTTGACGAAGAAAGGGGTGTTATTACCAACAAAGACATTGTGGCGTACCTGAAAGATGTAGACTTCTTTTTTAAAGATGTCAAATTTGAATTTACCATCGAAAAAATTGAAAGTAGTACACTGCCAAGCGGAGATCTTTTTTACAAAGTTTCGCTCAGCCGAAATCTAAACGGAACTAATACAGATGGCAAAACTATCAACAATACACTGCCACGGTTTATAGAGGTGAATTATAATCCCAAGGATCAAGACCTTAAAATTGTAAGCATATACACAAATGAGTTCAACGAAAGAGAAGCGTTGACTAACTGGTGGAAAGAGCTCTCATTCGAATGGCAGACCATCTTTAAAGGAAAATTGACAGGCCGCCCGGTAGGTGACAACTTAAAAGATAGTGTGCAGCTAAGCGATATAAAAAATATTACTTCCATCGAAGAACTTGATCTGAGCAATAATACATATATCCAAACGATTGAGCCGCTGGGGCAACTCCTTAATCTTAAATCGCTTCGTCTCTCCGGGTCAAATGTCAATGACCTCACTCCTATTCGAAATCTGACTGAATTAGTGGAGCTAGATTTATCGCGCACAAAAATTAATGATCTATCGCCCTTAAAGTATTCTAACAAACTGCTGAAGTTGAATATCAGTCATACGGACGTCATTGATATTTTAGTAATTGAAAAAATGCCCGAGCTACAGCATCTTGACATGAGTGAAACATCCGTTATCGATTTTACCCCAATTGGTAGCCTTACTAAATTAGTTAAAGTTGGCCTTGCAGCAACAAAAATATCAAACCTCACTCCATTTGAGAAAAATATTCAGTTATCCGAATTAGATATTACCGGCACATTTGTTCAGGATTTGAATCCGTTAAAAAACTTAAAAAATTTACATACACTTAATATTGACAGCACGAGTGTCATCAATATAAGCGCGCTAAGCAGCCTGGAGAACCTGAACGTACTCAGCGCTAACTACACTTCAATATCAGACCTACTGCCTTTGCAAAAGCTTCTTCATCTTGAAAAGATTTATTGCGACCAAACACCGATTAATAGAGATGCCGCAAATACATTCATGGCAGCCAATCCAAAGGTACTTGTCATTTTTGATTCCAAAGATTTGAAAATTTGGTGGAGTTCCCTTTCCTCTGAATGGCAGAAGGTTCTAAGTGCAACGGCAAAGATTGGGCCAACGCCTTTGAACGAAGAATTAGCCAAAATCCCTCTTCTGGATTCTATCAACTTAGGTGGCAATGGTCATATTGACAATATTGAGCCTCTTCGTAAACTACAAAAATTAGAAACGATCATCGCCTATAAAACTGGTATTACCGACTTAGCACCCTTGCGCGGGCATACTGAAATTAAGTACCTCGATATCAGCGAAACTGATGTGAGCGATATTTCATACATCAGTCAATTCAAATCCTTAAAAGTATTGAGAGCAGATAAAAGTAAAATTGAAAACATCGAAGGCAACCTTATACCAAGTCTTGAAAAGTTTTATGCTGACCAAACAGATGTTCATGACATTATCGCTAAGGAATTTCTGGAAAAAAATCCACGCACACTTTTGATTTATAAGACCATCCATTTGGAGCGGTGGTGGAACAACCTTACTGAAAGCTGG
Organism: Bacteroidia bacterium; assembly: GCA_031419815.1. Taxonomy (GTDB): domain Bacteria; phylum Bacteroidota; class Bacteroidia; order Cytophagales; family Cyclobacteriaceae; genus ELB16-189. The sequence continues at coordinate 5,878 of JANOLM010000128.1, read as the reverse complement.
AAAGAAGTTTTCGCAGTTCCAATCGGAAGCGATACCAGTTTAAGAAGAGAGAACCTGCACAAGCTTGTTGAACAGGAGGCGTTGCATTTTAAAGATGTGCAAGTCGGTGATCTATCTGCGTTAAGTGAATTTGTGAGATTGAAGGAATTACACTTTTCAGGAACTTCCATCACCACCATCCCTTCTCTGGAAAGTATAAGATCATTGAAATCACTGCACGCTACCAACAGCCCCATTCAGCACATTGAATCGCTTAGCCTTTTATCAGAGCTTGAGGAACTTGACATTTCCAATACTCCTATTGAAGATATGAAAGTAATTGGAAGCTTACAAAAACTTAGGTATCTCAATTGCTCAGGAACGCAAATTCGAAGACTCGATCCAGTAGAAAAATTGGAGAACATCGAATATCTCGATTGTTCAAATACAAATGTAAGCAAGCTTGATCCTCTGCAACATCTACACCTTAAAACTTTAAAGTGCTACAATACAAAAATCTCGAAACGGGCGATTGAAAACTTCAAGGCAAGCCATCCGGAGTGTAATGTTATTTATTATAGGTGAGATTCGCATCTATTAAATTCCTAACGCAATCAAAGAGACATAAAGCTCACAGCTAATTAAAGTTCTTGCCAAGACTTTCATGTTAGGTAAAGCAGACTGCACTGAATCTTAGCAGTTGGGGTATATTAATTTTGTATCCTTCAATTCCTCCAAAAACATTTTCCAAATCTCGTAGCCAATTCAGGATTTGCCATTCCAATTATAAGGTTAATGGATTGTCCGTGCTTATTGCGAAATAGTATTCAAGGATGCTGAATTTTACTAAAATTATCAATATGCCGCAATGACGAAAATTTTGGTTTCAGATGATAAGAGTCTTTTTGAAGAAATGCTGCCCCTAGTAATTTTAGACATGTTAAAAAAAAATAAAATCATGAAACTCATTAATCACCACAATATCATGGCCTCCACAGCGATGAAGGCCTTTTTTAGTATTGCTCTAATAGCCTTTTTGGCTGGATGTTCCGATGATGCTCAATTATCCACACGACAGAAAGATGCCACAGGACAGGACATTGATTCTGAAAGCAATGGTGGGAGATACGGAAAAGGGAAGAAAAACAAATCCCTGAGTAGTCCTGGAGATTACACCATTTCCCTTTCTACAGATGGCTACACATGGACATACCTTATCAAAAAAAATAGTGGTGCTAAAAATCTAAGTCACTTTGTATTAAATTTTCAAAATTGCGGAGCTAAGAGTGCTACCGTTAAGAACATATTATGGGCTACCGTAAATGGAAAGAAGGTGCATTTTGATCATGATGATGATGATGATGATAGTTCTTCCCGTAACTCTAAAAACGATGATGATAAAAAGAATGATATATGTGGCATTGCTGCGGTTACCACAAATTTCGTAAAGTTCGATAACTTAAAGGATGCAGACTGTTATACAATAGTTTTTAGAACAAATAAAAAGTTTGGCAATTTCGTTGGAACTACAGCATGGTTAAAAGCTGGAAACTCTTGCTTTGCTTATTCTGTACTTGCACCTTGCTGCCCCCTATAAAAAATAAGTAGCATTAGAAATAGTCGTGATGCGGATCAGATGCCGGACTTAAAGTTCGGCATCTTCATTTACTGGAGAAGGATCACTCTCATCTGTAAAACAACGATGATCGCATTGACAAAACAAATCCTTGTGTAGAGTGGTATAAAAACGATGATGAAATGCTGTGTATGGTGAAGCTGAACAAGAGATAACAAAATAAAGTAAATTACATGGATAACTTATACAAATTCTATTTAGTTTCAAGTAATGAATGTCCTAAACAAAAAAATATGAATATCATTATAACAATCCTACTATGCATTACAGCACTGATTGCCATTTTTCTAATCGTGGCATTATTCATTAAAAAAGAATATACGATTGTGCGCGAAATCATAATTAACAAATCAAATCAAACAGTTTTTAACTACGTAAAGTATTTAAAAAATCAAGATTACTACAGCAAATGGGTGATGACGGATCCCAGCATGAAAAAAGACTTCACAGGAACCGATGGAACAGTAGGTTTTGCTTATGCCTGGGACAGTAAAAATAAAAATGCTGGAAAAGGAGAACAAGAGATTATGAAAATAATCAATGGTGAGATAATAGATATTGAGGTTCGCTTCGAAAAGCCATTTGCAGGAATAGCAAGGACTCCTATTAAAACAGAGTCTTTAACCGAAAGCCAAACCAAAGTAATCTGGGGCATGGAAGGAAAGAGTAAATACCCCATGAATTTAATGAACCCCTTCTTGAACAATTTACTGGGCAAAGACTTGCAAATTAGTCTTGTTAACTTAAAAACTATTCTTGAAAAATAAGACTATGAAAACCGTTGTGGCAAAAGACATTGATGAATACCTGAGCACGTTGCCAGTTGATGTGCGTGAGATGTTACAAAATCTTCGTACTACAATAAAATCTGTAGCGCCAAAAGCAAAAGAAGTGATCAGCTATGCGATGCCTGCTTTTAAGTATTATGGCATGCTGGTATATTTTTCAGCGTTTAAAAATCATTGTAGTTTCTTTCCTGCCAACTCTTCCCTGATTGCAAAGCTGGAAAAAGAGCTTAAGCCTTATAGAACCGCAAAAGGCACCATTCAATTTACAGTGTACAGGCCTTTGCCAGCTACGCTTGTAAAAAAAATTGTGAAGGAAAGGATGAAAGAGAATATTGCGAAGTTTAACGCCAAACAAACTGAAAATGAATAACAGTACAGTAAAGATTAGTCATTAAAAAGACAAACTATGACCGCAATAAAACAAAAAATTACTCCATTCTTATGGTTCGATACTCAGGCGCTAGAGGCTGCAAATTTTTACTGCTCCATTTTTAAGAATTCTAAAATCGTTCATGCATCGCCCATGGTAGTGACGTTCGAGTTGGAGGGACAAAAATTCCTGGCAATAAATGCCGGACCTAAATTTAAATTTACAGAAGCAATTTCACTTTTTGTTGATTGCGAATCGCAAGCAGAAGTAGATGAGCTCTGGACAAAGCTAACCGCTGATGGCGGAGCAGAATCCATGTGCGGCTGGCTGAAGGACAAATATGGCCTCTCCTGGCAGATTATTCCCAATACACTAGTTGAACTCATGAGCGATAAGGATCAGGCAAAATCGCAACGTGTGATGCAGGCTATCTTGAAAATGAAGAAGATCAATGTTCAGGCGTTGAAGGACGCTTACAATCAAAAGTAAGATGGAAAAGATTCAGCGTTTACCCAACTGCCTAATGGCTTTTATGCTTAACTACCAATATCAAATGATAATTATCCAATAACGAATATCCATTCCCAAACTACAAAACTATGGCAACACTTAATCCTTACTTAAATTTTAACGGCAACACCGAAGAAGCTTTTAACTTTTACAAATCAATATTTGGTGGCGAATTTATTGGTTGAATCAGTCGTTTTAAAGACACACCAGAAGGCACAAAGCTATCTGCTGCTGACGGGGAGAAAGTTATGCATGTTGCTTTGCCCATCGGAAAGGAAAACATACTCATGGCAACTGATGCCATGGAATCGATGGGACAAAAGCTGACCGTGGGTAACAATTTCTATTTGTCGCTCGAAGCTGAAAGCAAGGAAGAAGCTGATAAGTTATATGGCAAGCTTTCGTTAGGAGGAAAAATAGAAATGCCCCTACAGGATGCCTTTTGGGGAGCCTACTTTGGAATGTTTGCTGATAAATTCGGCATTCAGTGGATGATCAATTACACGTATAAAAAATAGAAAACTATCCATTTGATCTAAAAACTGAAACACATTATGAGAACGCCAAAATTACAAATGCAGGCTCTAACAAGTTCATCTGACGATTATTGAGTTACAATTAAGGAAACATGTTCAAGGCGGGTTAAATAAGCAGCCACTAAATATTTTAGTAATATTTTTATACTTAATTGCTAATTAAATTAGTATTCATTAAATTTGTCCTGTTAAACAAGAACAAATCAATGAAAGCCATTGAATCTAATCTTATCGGTAGAAAACCCGTGCTGGCCAAAGATCCTGGAGTGATGCGTTTTCAGGTTCAACAGATTTTGAATGCGCACCGCGACACGTTGATCAATTCTCTTCTCAAAGACGTTCCATTTTTTTTAGCCTATCGCTTTCGCGCAAAAGCGACAGAAGCGGAATTGCATGAAATAGAATCCAAATTGCTGCAACTCAAAAAGGGAAATGTTGATATCGACCACACGTATCATTCCATTGTGGCACAGGTAAAAAAGAAAACAGTTACCCGATTGACCAATGAATTATTCTATTCTGAAATTGAAGAGTTGCTTTTAAACAAGACAAAGTATTCTGATTAGCTGCCGAACAGATTAGTCTTCAAAAATTCGTTTCGAAATTTTCCTTGTGGATCATGAAGATTAATTAGTTGCTTAAAATCGTCCAGCTTTTCAATCCTCGTTTGCAATACCCCAGGTGACAACGTAAACAATTTAGCCCAATGTGGGCGTGGATTAAATGGAGCAAGTTTTTCTTCCATCTGCGGAAGCAGATTCATAACGGTTTCCCATTCTTGCTTCCAAGTGGTATGAATAGCAACACAGGCCTTTTTATAACAAGGGCTCATCCAGAGATCATCAGCATCAACTGCCCTGATTTCGGAGATGAATAAATGAGGTGATATTTTTTCGTGCAATGTTTCAACCGCCATCATAGCTTCATATGCGTTTTCCAACGGCACGAAATATTCTGCCTGCAGCTCCTTTCCCGCACTAGGTGTAAATCCCATTTTAAAATGAGGCATTCTCTCATACCATACACCGGGCACACCCAACTGGTCAGTGCAATTCTCAGCGGCCAAATCTTCCACGGGGTGCATGTTTTTAGTAGCCAGCTTAGCGCCATAAAATTCAGGTGCGAATTCAATTAGAGCACTCCCCTCTTTCAACCGGCTTTTTATCCAAACTTCATTTATATTTTTATTTTTCCAATCGGTAAATAAGCTAACGCTATAACCGCTTGACATGATCGCTTTAAAATTATCTTTCAATTCCGACATCGGCAGGTTGCGATACACAACCTGATGCATGTTAAAAGTAGGCAAAAGATCAAGTGTAACCTTTGTGATAATGCCCAACGCTCCAAGTCCAACCACTGCTCCATAAAATTCTTCATCTTGCTTTGATAGCGTAACAACATCACCTGCCGCATTAATAAACTCAATAGCCGAGACCCCGGTTGAAAGATTACCATTCATAACACCAGATCCGTGCGTAGCGGTGGACACTGCTCCCGCAATGGAGATATGCGGCAATGATGCAAGGTTGTGTAAGGCAAAACCATTTTCATGCAGGTACTGACAAACTTCACCGTACTTCATGCCGGCTTCAACAGTCAAGGTATTCGTAGCCTTATCCAACGATACAATTTTGTTCAGCTCACTTAACGAAATCTGATTTTCAGTTGAGTCAGCTATTGTATTGAAAGAATGTCGTGAACCGAGTCCTTTGACCTTCGCACAACTTTTTACAACTTTCTGAACTTCCTCAAGCGTTTTCGGATAATGAACATTGCCAGTACTATATTCTAAATTGCCAGCCCAATTTTTCAACGGTTCCTTTTGCGGAACACAGGCCACTAATCTTGATAGGACAGATCCTGCTACCAGCGCAGTTGAAGTTTTGAGGAATGCTCTTTTATCCATGCTGATATTTTTTAAGGTGGCTGTTCAAGGTATAATATCACTAAAAAAATGACAGCGGATTTTTTGCAGGCATGTGTGTTACATTCATCCCAGGTAATTTTTCATTTAACCACTTTGCCATGAAATCCGAACCAGGTTCTTCACTGTCGG
>JANOLM010000127.1:0-18861 GCA_031419815.1 Bacteroidia bacterium | reverse complement strand
ATGATGACTTGAGAACTTACAATAATAAGATTCAAGGTGCAAAACCTAAGTTCAACGGCTATACATTTCATTTTGAGGAAATTGCTAAAGAACTTTTTCGCGTTACAAAAATTGGTGGAGTAGTTGTGTGGGTGGTTGGAGATGCTACTGCGGCTGGTAATGAAACAGGAACAAGTTTTCGTCAAGCTCTTTTTTTTAAAGAATGTGGTTTTAATTTATTTGACACAATGATTTATTTAAAGCCACCACGAGGAGCAGTGGGTAACAATAATACATACTGGCAGTCATTTGAATATATGTTTGTCCTGAGCAAAGATTATCCTAAAACTATTAACCTTATTAAAGACCGAGAAAATAAAGAGTCGCGGAAGGGTGATAATGGAACAAAAAGACTTCAAAATGGTGACCTACTTCAGTTAAAAAGAGGTGGATATGGTGAATTTGGTCGAAGAACTAATGTCTGGGAATATAATATAGGAAAAGGTCATTCTGCGAGTGATGAGTTTGCCCATGAGCATCCAGCTATCTTTCCCGAAAAACTTGCGAGGGATCATATCGCCTCTTGGAGTAATGCAGGAGACCTCGTTTACGATCCAATGATGGGAAGCGGAACCGTTGCCAAGATGTGCATTTTGGAAGGTCGGAAGTTTATAGGAAGTGAGATCAATAAATCATATTGCAGGATTGCTTCCAAGAGAATTGGAAGTGTAGTTAATGCGACAAATCAAGTATATGTCAATACCCGAGGAAGCAAATTTACCTCTGTCTGAAGAACCAAAATCTAAAGTTTGTACGAGCTGCGGTACTGAAAAGCCAATTGAGGCATTTTCGAAAAATCAGTTTGGCAAGAATAATAGAATTTTAAGGCGACCCGTCTGTAGGGAATGCTATTCTAAAAAAGTAAAGATCAATAAAGAGGAGATGAAAGCCTATGTCGAAAGGCATCCTCGTCCGAATATTGGAGAAGAATTCATTTGCCCGATATGTCACCGAAAAAAGATTAGAAATTTTAAAAATGATGTTGTTTTAGACCACAGTCACATTGACGGAGGCGTTAGGGGATGGGTTTGCAGTAGCTGTAACACGAGCATTGGTAAGTTTTATGACGACCCAAATATTCTTCAAAGAGCGATTGACTGGATAAAGGGTAAAGGTAATTTCCTGAAGGCTATTATTCTTTTCTTTTTTCAGTATCGTCATTGAGCTACCAATTGAAATACTGCTAGAGGTTAGACCATTCGCACAGGTTCTTGGGTACTAATAGCTAACATATTAGCCTTCCGTTTTTCCAAACCTGGATTGTGTGCAGTTTCTTCAAAATACTATTTGACCATCGAACTCAACGGGCACTAGAATTTTTTTTCATGTTAGTCCAACAACTCTGTAATCGGTTGCCCGGTGCATCCACTTGGAAATTTTATTTTTAATAAGACTGACAGAGTAGGCGCAATATCAGTGATGGAATGATTCTGTGATGAACTTCCTTTCTTAATTCCAACACCATAGAAAAGTATCGGTACGTGTGTGTCATAAGAATAGGATGAGCCATGAGTTGTGCCCTTTGCAGAAGTTGAACTGGTCCACCCTGGTTGAAGGGTATAGGCAATGTCGCCCGAGCGCTTGGTATGAAACCCTCTGATGATTAAACCTTTTGGGCCTTTTTCCTCATAATTTCCCTGGCGTATTAAACCTTCGCTATAAACTTCGGCAACGCCTTCAGTGGAGATTAAAAATTTTAAAATTAATTCAGTCGCTATCAACAAATCTATACCAGACGATTTAGGGTCTCCACCAAATAACTCCTGATTTAAAAATACCTGGTCGTTGCTAACGGATTCAATTACTTTTTTTCCTGGAAAATAACTTAGCAAAAAGTCATTTAATTTTACTTCAAGGTTAGGCACATTAAAATTTCCGGCAGGCACTTTAATGTCTTTGAGGTACTGCGGCACATCTGCCACCCCATGGTCGGCAGTCAAAAAAATGGTGTATTGGTCTTTTCCAATTTCCTTGTCCAGGTAGTTGAATAAGTTTTCAAGGTTTCTATCAAGCCGTATGTAGGTATCCTCCACTTCAACAGAATTGGGACCTGTAGCATGCCCTATGATATCGGGGCTCGAATAGGATATGGCTAGAAAATCTGTCCATTCATCTTTCCCCATTGTCTCTGCGGCAAGCGCGGCTTTCGCCATTTCGGTGAGCAAGTCATTTCCAAAAGGAGTACTTGGAAGCATCTCAAACTCTCCATTTTGTTTTCTAAGTTCCTTTAGATTATAAGGAAAAACGGGGCGGTCTTTTCCAGTAAATTTTACTTCATAGGGCGAATCATCCGGCCCACTCTCCTTGTATTGTTCAATGGGCAAAATAGTTTTCCATTCCTGATTCAAATACTGATCGGATAAGTTGAGGGCATTAAACTGATCAACCCACACTGGCAATGCAGCTTTGTAATAGGTGCTGCTTATAAATTTCCCTGTTTTACCATCATACCAATAAGCGCCATCGGGTGTGTGTCCGGCAGGCAGGACAGCCCCCCTGTCTTTCATTGAAATTCCAACTACCCTGGCCCTTCGTTGGGTGAATAATTCAAGTTCATCGGTGATGGTGGTAGATAACATGCGCCAAGGTGAAACATCACCATTGCCTTGATCGTTGCCAATAGGTTTGTGGCGATCATCTTCAACGCAGTTTACACCCTTCTTTAATTCTTTGTCGTACCATTCGTTGCCAATAATTCCATGAACGGAAGGAGTTGTTCCTGTATAAATGGAAGCATGGCCTGGGCCTGTATAGGTTGGCACATAATTATAATGTGCATTCTTCAGCATAAAGCCTTCATTCATCATTCGTTTAAAGCCGCCAGCTCCAAACTTGTTGCCGAACCGATAAAGATATTCCTGTCGCATCTGGTCTACCACAATGCCAACCACAAGCTTAGGCCGCTCTTGCTTAAGAGATTGTGCCTGGCAAGTCAGCGCCAGGCTTATTATGAAGGTAAAGAATAATAATAGAAGCCTCATCGAATAAATTTTTGGGAAATTTAGAAAATAATTGGTAGACTGATGTTAAGGGGAGTTCTTAATAATTTATGAACCTAATTTTACTGAAGAGTAGGCTTAGTTCCTAGCATCCTACTTGCTATCTGTCCTCACAATATATTTTCTCGTATTCTTCCTTCTCATACACTTGTCTGCCTATAAATTTCCCGAATGTATCGTAGTAAATCACGACATAAATTCCCGCCTCTTCTACATTCTTTTCCGTCAAATAAAGTGGCTCCTCTTCGGATCCAATGTTTATAATATCACTAAAGGTGGCGGGGATAATCACGCCATTTTTGTTACTGATAACTCCATAGGCATTTTCCTGGTGCACGACCATGATTTTCTCGTCATCGGAGTTAAGAACCATGCGATAGTCTCTTATCTTACTAATAGTTGTTTTACCGGTGCGCCAATCATAAATCAACCACTGAAAATTCTTCTTTACCAATGCAGAGGAATCATTCCATTCAAGTATTTCTTCGAATTCAAATTTCCCCAGAGACTTGGCATTAGCATCAATAAAGCCAAAGTACCCACCCTTATAGGCTATAAATAGGTTGTCTTGAAAAGGTTTTATATTTCGTTCAAATAAAGGCTTGATAAGTTTTCTGTTTTCTAAATCAAACAGGCCAAACTTCTTGTCTTTAAAAAGGGACACGTAATTTTTTTGAGTCACCACAATAACGGAATACTCGATGGGCAAAACAGCCTTGCCATCGCTGCTCACAAGTCCTTTCTTTCCGTCACGGGTAATCATAAAAATCTGGTTCCCGAAATATTCTATTTCATCAAAATCCAACTGAAATAGCCGGCTACCCGTGGAGGCATCGTATACTACTTTTTTATTTTTTTCTGTCGTGTAAAAATAAAGCTCCAGATTTGGCGCCTTGATAAATTGAAAATCTGATTGAGCTGGAAATTTATTTTGCAAGCCAGAGCTTAAAAAAACATTGAGTGTGTCCTCCTTCAAGGCAAAAACAAGATGGTTTGAAAACCAAATGCTGTCTAACTGAGCGACCACATTCTTCTTTGCTGGTATGTTGAAAAGCTGAAGTCCATTCTCATTTTTTAAAGCCAACCAATTTTCATAAAACTGGATTTCATCAAACTGCTGCCCTGCCAGCTCATTTGCAATGCCAATTACTGTAAATTTTTCATTCTTCCTCACAACATAACCATAAGGAGTTTTGCTCAACGTTTGGCGGTCTAGTTGAATACTGAATTCCAATTCGCTGTTCAACGTGCCTTCAAGTGCACCGTTTTTTACCAAATATGTTCCTGTTTCAATTTGCCGTATCTCATCAAAAACCATGGATTCAGAAAACGGATTCTTATCCGCCAAAGAGCCAATTTGCGCTGGTGTCTTCAAAGATCTTTTTCCGGATTTGACCAATACAATTATTTGTTCAAGTGAGTAAATGTCTTCAAACTCTGCCGGTAATAAACTCCTTCCATTCAAAGCGATCAGGCCCCATTTGCTATTTATTTTGTACGCCATAAACCGGTTTGCCACCAGTTTTGCATCATCCATGCAAAAAGAGTTTAATGTAAATCCTGATTTATGCACAACATGCACACAAGACGAATCCTGCACTTTCAGAAAACCCAAACCAAGTTCGATAACCTCTTCCGGCATCCGCTTGTAAATAACTTCACCACTGCGGCTAATGATGCCATCAGATGTGATAACAAAGTCAGTTCTTATTTCTCCACAGGTGTAATCGGCATGGATGATCTCAAACTTTGGTGTCAGGGTCTCTTTCCCATACTGATCCATAAAACCAAATTTCCCATTCTTAAGCACCGGTACCCAATATCCTTTTTCCAGTAAGTTGACTTGTTTCAACGAGTCGTTTAAACCCACCCGTTCCAGGTAAAGCTCATCATCCTGTTGAAGATGATACAAGATGTTTTCAGACTTTTTATAAAAATAAGATTCGGGATACGAGTAATTGAATTTCAAAAAGGAAGCGGGGTCTCCATTTGCCGTTAAGATTTCAAAAATATTTTTCTCGGTTTCTTTTCGATACCCAGTTGACGGGTATTCTTTTAAAAAATTCTCATAGCTCCGTAACTTCCCATCTTTGGTTTTATCTTCCCATAATAATCTCTCATATCGTTTTCGGGCTTCCTCTGTGCGGTGAGAGGCAGGATACTGGCCTATGTATTCCTTAAATGTTTTAAACGTATTTATTTTCAGTGCCGCAATGAAGGCAACTTCATCGCGCAATTCAACAGCGGCATTGCGCTGAGCAGCAAATGTAAATTGATCTAAAAAGAACTGGTAGCTCGCTACCGTGTTGATCGTTTTAGCTCTTTCAAATGCGGCACTATCAATTTTCTTTCGAAGACTGACTAAAATAGAGCTATCCAAGGGAAAGCGTTTCATCCTTTCTTTTTGGCGAAGGGAAGATGTTCGAAAATCCAAAAGTGAGGCTAACGAGTAGTGATAGGCCGAATCAAGATTGTACTTTGGATAAGCGTCAGAGAAAAATAAAAGGGAGTAAACATAACGTACCTCCGGATTCAACGAGTCTTTTTTCAGTGTCTTCCGAAGTTGCTGCTCGGCCTTCGTCCAGTTCCCTTTCTCCATTCTGCTAAGTGCCGAACGGCCAGTGCTTATTTGCGCATAAAGGTGATGACTGCACAGGGGCAACATGGTCAGACCTAAAATCGTCCAAGAAAAAATAATAGAGCGACACCCTAAAAAATACATACTACTTCGCTCATTAGCGTGCAATTCAAATTGTCGCAACATGATTTAATACCTAGCCTCCATTTAAATTAATCGCGACAATTTGAATTGCATCCGCTCTTTACTTAGGCAACAGTGGCAACATAACTCATAATTTATCCCGTATGAATCAAATACTTACACCAGCGTATATCGCGCAAGCCCTGCCCGTCCGTACGACTTCGGGAGGCGAGCCTGCAGGCAAGTAAGCAGTACTATAAAATATCAGAAAGCAGGGATATAAATATTAAATGTTGCTCCTTTATTCAATTCACTTGTTACGGTGATGATACCGTTGTGATTTTCCACTACCTTTTTAACGATGGCCAGCCCTATGCCTGTGCCTACATACTCATCGTTGCCGTGAAGTTTTTGAAACACTTCAAAGATGCGGTCTTTGTAAAGCGGGTTGAACCCAATGCCGTTGTCAGAAACGCTAATGTGACAGTATTTTTTTTCGGGCGAAAGCTCTCTTGCCTGTGCGATGGGTAGAGCGTTTTTTTCCTTATTCAACACACTTCCTTTCTCTATTCTACTCTTTACAATTATGAGAGGCAGTCGCTCAGGGCTTGCAAATTTGAGAGCGTTACTTACCAGGTTGTGCATGACCTGGCGAAACTGGAAAGGGATGATTTTCACTTCACAAAGTTTGGTTGCTTCTATTGTTGCCTGTTTTTCCTCAATCGTTTCTTTGAGTTCGGATTTTACATCCTCTACAATCTTATTGAGGTCACCGTTTTCAAATTTTCTCTCTTTAATAGTTAGATGGGAGAAGGCTAGTAAATCTTCAATGAGTTTTTGCATCCGCCTGGCTGCTGCTCGCATCCTGCTAAAATAATCCGTTCCCTTCTCGGTTAAGTTTTGACTTTCTGTTTCCAAAATCCGCTTTGCAAAAGTTTGTATTTTTCGCAGCGGCTCCTGCAAATCGTGGCTGGATACGTAAGCAAATGCTTCGAGCTCTTTATTCATCTTTTGAAGCTCTTCATTTTTTTCTTCCAGGGTTATGTTGGCTTGTCCTAATTCCTTTGTTCTCTCCCCTACTGCCTTTTCTAACTTCAGTGTATATAATTTGCCTTCCTTTATGTCTTTTTTGAGTTGCTCCTTTTCCCTAGACTGTGCAAGGGTATGTTCGGTGATATCATTTATAGCGAGCAGAATTAATTGCTGGCCATGACTTTTCTGTACAATACGACTTGCGTTTAATAACAATATTTTTTTGCCTATGCCGTGAAAGACGTGGGTAACTTCAAAATCGTGGAAGTGTGTATTTTTTGGAATGATGTCTTCGAGCAGTTCGCGCAGGCGGGGTATATTCCATTGCTTATTTCCCAAATCGTACAAGGGTGTCCCTTCTGTTTCCTCCTCCTTTTCCCGAAAGTTTCTATAGAACGACATGTTGGCGGATTTTACCCGAAGGTGCTTATCCAGGATAAGCATTGGCTCGTGCATGGTGCTAATGATAGCTGCAGAATAATCATAGGATTCGTTGAGCAGGTCATTGCGCGTTTGCAATTCATGGTTGGTGGTGGTCAGTTCTTCGTTGGCCGATTCAATTTCTTCCTTTGAAGTTTCCAATTCTTCGTTCACGCTCTGTAATTCTTCATTGCTGGAAACCACTTCTTCATTGGTGCTTTGCAATTCTTCGCTAAAAGCTTCCTGATCTTGTGTAAAGGCATGCATATCTGCGCGCAGCATCGTCAATTCTTGTTCTAATTTTTTTATTCTTCGGTCTTTTGCCACTCCATTTGTTCCATGGCCGTTTGCCCGGGCGCCTTTGCCTTCTTGCAAAAGTTTTTCTACCTGTACCGATTCCGTGAAAAGAATGAGCAACAGTGGCTCCTCCCATTCCATGGAAAGGGAAAGCACCTCTGTATTAATTAATCTCAGGCCAGCGCCATCTTTCATTTCAATACCTTCCTTGCGAATGGTCTGTTTTGTTTTAATGGCTTTGGCAATTGCAGTGCGAAGTTCAAAAGCAATTTCAGGTGCAGTCATTTTCAAAATGTTCAGGCTTGCTTTGCCCGAAGAATGCTTGAGATATAAATCCGTTGCACCCCTAAACTGGAGGATTTCCATAGCATGATTAATGACTACGCTTGCAGGCATATACCGCGAAAGCAGGACGGAATCAATGGCACTGTCGAAACCTATATCGTGTAGTGGTCTATTTTTCTCGAATTTGATCCTATTATTTTTTTCAGGCAAGGCGGTCTGCTCCTGCCGGGGAAGAAGCTGGGGCATTGAACGTTGGCCTAACGTTTTTTTGCGCGCATAAATTTTAAACTTGACATTAATATGACTGAACAGTTGACCTAATGCACCTATAGTTTCTGATTGGCCCAGCATCAGATACCCTCCGTCATTTAAAGCATAGTGAAAGGTAGTAATGGCTTTTTTCTGTGCGGCAGTATCCAGGTAAATAAGCAGGTTGCAGCAACTAACAAAATCGACCTTTGAAAAAGGAGGGTCGCGCAAAACATTGTGAGGGGCAAACACACACATGTCTCGCACTACTTTGGCAATGCGGTAAGTGTTGCCGGTTTTTGAATAGAAGCGCAACAGACGTTTGGGAGAAACCGATTCCAGTTCGTGTTTGGAATATTCGCCCACACGGGCCTTTGCAATCGCTTTTTCGCTGATGTCGGTAGCAAAAATTTGAACACGTGTAGTGTCTGATTTGCTACTTTGTATTTCAAGAATAGTCATGGCTATGGAAAAGGCTTCCTCGCCTGTGGAGCATGCCGGTGTCCATATTCGCAAGACCTGGTCTGCTGTTTTGCTCTTGAGTATTTTTGGAAAAAGTGTGGTTTTAAGATACTGATGCGCATCGGCATCCCTGAAAAAAGCTGTAACATTAATGAGCAAATCCTGATAAAGAATATTTACTTCATCACTTTTTTCTACCAATAGTTTTGCATACTGCTTTAAAGATTTTATTTTATAGAGTAGCATTCTACGCTGTATACGTCTCTTAATGGTGGCAATTTTGTAATGACTAAAATCAGCACCTGTCTCTTTTTGTAAAAGATTGAAAACAATTTTTAAGCTGGGATCGCTGCTTTCAATTTCATTTTCTTTGACCACCCCTGGCACATCATGCTTCGCATAAAAATGTTTACCCAAGCGGGTTAGCTCGTGTGCAATTTCCTTAGGTGATAAAACAAAATCAACTGCACCTGCGGCAATTGCCGACTTGGGCATACTGCTAAACTTTGCCGAATCATCCTGCGCAAAAGTTAATCCACCTCCGTCTTTAATGGCTTTTAGTCCGAGTGTGCCATCGCTTGCGCTGCCACTTAGAATAACACCGATAGCACCAGATCCATGTTTTTCGGCCAGCGTACTGAAAAAAGTATCAATCGGCAAACTCACTCCTCGGTCGTTTCTTCTGGGTGTCAATTTTATATGCCCATCCAACACAGTCATTTCTTTATCGGGTGGAATAACATACAAATTATCAGGCTTCATAAATATCTTATTCGTTACTTCCTGCACTTTCATTAAAGTGGTCTTTGCCAAAAGGGAAGTAAGGATACTTTTGTGGTCGGGGCTTAGGTGCTGCACATAAATGAATGACATGCCTGTGTCGGGCGGAAGATTTCGTAAAAGCAGTGATACCGCTTCTAACCCGCCTGCCGATGCGCCAATGGCAACTATTGGAAATGAGTTGTCTTTAATTCCCTCTTTGGCAGGAGATTTTTTTTTATTTTTAGAAGGAGCTAATTTCATTTTGTGTTATAGTTATAAATCACCGCTAAGCACAAAATTCGCCCTTGAGGGTTGTTGTACTGTTCCTGCTGGGTCGATAGGCGGATTTTTTTCTATGAGAGCAAGCACCTTAAGGACTGCATTTTTAAGTTGTAAAAATTCCGCAGGCTTACGAATGTAATAATGCGCACCTTTATTGTAAAGCAAATTTACTGTCCCTTGCTCAAAGGATGTAGTGAATATGACTACATGAAGTTTCTTCAGTTCTTTGTTGAGCTTTATTTCCATCAAGCATTCGAAGCCGTTTTTGCGTGGTATGTTAATATCCAGGAAAAGGATATGAGGAAGTTGTTCTTTATTGTTTACCAAAAGTTGCATGAGCTCTTCGCCATCATGCACGGCTATGAAGTGCGTGGGTATCGGCAGTTCTTCCAATACCTCTTTGAAAAGGAGGCAATCGTCTTTATCGTCATCCGCTAGAAGAATATGTATCGGCATGAAATCCACATGTTAAAGTTAGACAAAAATCCCAGTTTCTTCACCAAAATCAAGACTCTATGAATGCCTCAGATGCTGTTTTTTCGATGAAGCAATCAATATTTTACAAGAGCAGGCTGCACTTCATCGATATAGGTGAGAATTCCTCCTTTAAGATTATAGAGGTTTTGAAATCCAAACTTATCTTCCAACTCACGTATTGCTTTGGCACTGCGCCCTCCCATTTTACAATGAACAACCACCTTTTTATCCCTGCTAATTGTATCGGCATGTGACAACACCGTTGCCAACGGAATGAGCTCAGCACCTATGTTTACAATCTCATATTCATGTGGCTCACGAACATCAATCAATTGAAAATCTTCGCCCCGAACTTGCAAATCGTAAAGCTCACTTGCCGTTATTTCTTTTACGTGTCGCTCTACAGCTTTTACCCCACAGAATTGCTCATAATCAATCAGTTCTGTAATGGTTGGATGTGTGCCATTGAGGGGATTGGCCTGATTGCGCTTAAAAGTAAAAGTTCTTGATTCAAAGTTCAAAGCATCAAAAGTGAATAATCGGCCGTCAAGGATTTCTCCAACACCCGTGATCACCTTAATCACCTCCAACGCCTGCAAACTCCCAATGATACCAGGCAGCACACCCAGCACGCCACCCTCGGCACAACTGGGCACAAGGCCCGGGGGTGGAGGTGTTGCAAACAGATCGCGATAATTTGGTCCCCATTCGCCATCACCATTGCGATAGTTAAAAACTGTGACCTGACCTTCAAACTGAAAAATGGAAGCGTACACATTAGGCTTGCCGAGAAGCACACATGCATCGTTCACTAAATAACGAGTTGGAAAATTATCAGTACCATCTGCAACTACATCATAATCCTTAAGGAGAGCGAGAGCATTCTTTGACGTGAGTTGTGTGTTGTATACCTGTATGCTAATGTAGGGATTCAAGCTTTGAAGCCGCTGTTTTGCAGCTTCAACTTTTGGCAAGCCCACCTCATCAACACCAAATAATACCTGGCGATGAAGGTTGCTATCTTCCACCACATCATAATCAACAATACCGATGGTGCCCACACCCGCTGCTGCGAGGTAGAGCAATGCAGGGCTACCCAATCCACCCGAACCAATGACAAGGACTTTAGCCGCCTTTAATTTTTTCTGTGCGTCTAAACCAAACTCAGGAATAATAATATGACGATTGTATCGTGATAATTCTTCCTTGGAAAATTGAATGTTCTCGTGATTCATAAATCTATGTTTAAAATCTATACTAGTGTTGCTGATCCATAGTTCAACGTCAAGTATTCAAAATTCAATCGATCGGTAATTTAAACCGTCACTGAATTTACTAGTCAACCGCCAAAATGAGTATCGGAGATTGGATGCCACCTGCAATAGCAGGAACTATACTGATTATGGTATTCTCTTTTACTTCTGTTTGTTCCCGATCAAGATTGCGAATATCATCGTTATCAACAAAGATGTTAATGAACGAAGCAATATTCCCGTCAGGATTGATAAGGTGCTTCTTGAGGGCTGGGAAACTTGCCGTTAGTTCAACCACTACATCGGAAACTTTATTTGCCAAAATAGTGACGCGCGATGCATTGTTCGTAAATTTTCGAAAGGGTGTAGGAATGATTACAGTTGCCATAAATTGTTATGTTAATGAGTGGACGATTGTATAAAGCCAATTTTTTCTTCTTTGAATTGAGAATGATTATCAAGTTGCCACGATCGTATTCCTGCAAATTTTTTATTCGACACAGAAATAATGACATATGAAAAATAAGGCTGTGCTGCCGCCCGGTCATATTCAGATGGAATAGCCGAATGATTTGGATGAGAGTGATACACACCCAGTAACGAAAGGTTTTCTTGCTCGGCAATTCGCTCTGCCTCCAAATAATCTCTTAGGGTGATTTCGAAGTTGACGTGTTTATCTCCTTCCTTGGAATTATTTACAGCCATCGATTTCGTAATCGTGCGGTGCTTTGCTTCATCATGACCAAAGAAAAATCCACAGCATTCGTCCTCGCAAGGTTCAACATCAGCAATCATTTCGCGCAAAACAGGTTGTTCAATGAATAACATATTAATTTTTATTTATACTTTTTGATACATTAAATCTTTTGCCTCTTCGTGGAATTCGGTACCCTCCAAGGACTCCACCAGTAGTGAAATAATTTCCCTGAAATCGGAAATCCGAACATTTTCCATTTCCAAAAACCGGGGGTCTAAACCCCAGCGAAGAATGTCAATGGTTTCCTCCTGGTCAACAGTTTTTAAAGACTCTTTTACAACCTCTTTTAAACCTTCAATTAAAGCTTCCTTTGTTTCTGCCTCGCCTTTGGCAAGGCCTATCCTATCAAGCACTCTTTCAAGAGTTGCTTTATCAGTAGAGCAGGCACGCGAAATAATAATGTCATTATCGGAATTAAACATTCGGTGTTTACGCTCATAAACATTAGTAAGAAGATTGAGTTCGTTGGGTTGTGACCAGTCCATCTGACCTCTAAAAAATTTCTCAGAATAGCCAACCGGATTTCCTAAAAAAATTACGGGGATGTTCCTACCCGATTGTTTGATATAATAGAGAGCCATCTCTAAGCTTTCCACTGGCCATTCCAAGTGCCGTACAAGTAAAAAGTTGCAGTGCTTCTCTTCTGAGTACACAAGCGCATTAAGCATGAGGTAAGCCGCTTCTTTTGCATTTTGTGCTGTCACATACTTGCCAGGACTATGCACCGCCAAATGATCGTCTTTCTCACTTCCTTCTTTGAGTTGAGCATTCATTAAACTATTGTCCAGTATATGTGTAAATCGAACCATTGAGTACTTGACATCACTTTCTCTTGCGTAGGTATCCAAAATAAACTCATCTAGTTTTTTGGTAGCCGCATATACCTCTTCTGTAAAATACCGGCTGGCTTTTCCCGTTGAGGAGAATACCATTTGCTTAACAGTGCCAATGGCTTCACACGCCTTTACCATATTTGCAGTACCCATCACATTGGTGGTTACGGTTTCCACAATGTGAGATTCAGCAAAACCAGGATCGCGCTGCGCTGCCGTGTGAAAGACAAAGTCAGGACGATAAAGAGCAAAAATTTCTTGTACAGTTTGAAGATTGCGAACATCACATTGAAGACTAATTACCTTTTCAGAATAGTTAAATTCATTATTCTTATTATCTAAAATAATGATGGCCTTTACATTAAATTTCAACAGCTCGTGAATTAAGGTAGATCCTACACAACCCAATCCACCCGTGACGATACACGTGCTGTCTTTCAATACAGCTAGAATTTGATCAGACGGAAGGCTTAGTGTTCTCTCTCTTGTTGGGCTAAAAGGGTCGGTAGTCAATCGGCCTTGTAAGGCATATAGTCTAACCAGCTCATCTGTTAGTCTCGTTAGTTCAAGATGGGATTCACGGCATTGAACATGCCGGGACAGCATCCATATTTCTTTGTGAATATCTTTTATCATCTGTGTCCTTCTCTTACTAATTTTTCGTCAGGCAAAACCATTTTCAGTACCGTAGCTTGACAAAAAAAATTTACAAACTGAGACATGGATTTGGTATTGAAGTGTTACGGCCTGCTTTCCTCCAGATCTTCATGATTATCACCACCGAGGCTATATCCATTATTCTCTTCATCTTCCGATCCAATACGTTCGGCTGCATCGTCCAATTCAGTCCCGGGAATGTCCAGATCCAAAGAGGCAAAATCAACATGCGTGGTGCGATGCTGCAACTGTTCATCATCGCCCCCATCCATGCTCAAGTCCTTTGGTCCTAAAGCAACAAGATCTTCCTCTGTTACTGTAAATTCATCTACAGGTTCCATCAGGTCAATTATACTGTCTTCATTTTCCTGCGGCTCACGAATTGTTTGATCTTTCGGTATAGTGCCATCGGCTATAGGAAAAGTTGGATCTTCCAGGTCTGCGTTCACTCGTTCACCACGGTTCATCATATCCTCTGCTGGCGGATACAAAGGATACTCCTTATATTCCTTCTGCGTTGGTCTGTCACTAGCAGGTAGCAACACAGGTTTCTTTTTATCTTTGGAATGTTTCATATTTTCAACTTTACATTGTAATCAAACAGTCACACTGAAGTATTCATCTTGCTCTTTCCTTAGGGCATCACAAAATCTTTTCTCAGGTACAATGACATCGGCATACGTAATTACCTGATCGCGCGGAATATCATTTTTTAAAATGCAACCTTGTGCTAAGCCCATTGGCAATAGTTCCTCTTCAACTGTAATCTCCGAGGTCTCACATTGACCATACGTCATGTAGCAACCAATTCCATCAAGTGTCTCTCCTGCTTTGAGGTTTATCTTGGCTGTGGCAACGACATCTATCTTGGGCGAGCCATTGGGCGCTATCGCTGCGTCATTGAATAAAACTGCTCTTGCGCATGTAATGGGAACTTCAAAATGACAAAGGTGATAGGGCGTATAAAACAAATAAAGTGGGCCTTCACCCAATTTGTACAAATTCAGAAAGTGCTGTTGTTTGGGGTCGTCATGTGTTCCTAGAACAAACACGCCAGGTCCCGGTTCCGCTCCTACAACATAGTCTACAATGCCAGGACCAGAAAGCAGAACGTCCAACGGATAGTTGTTCATCATTTCTTTTAAGTGCGTACCCGATGGCACAGATGGACCAAACATTCCTCTCTTACCAATGGTCATTCCGGTAGCATTAGCCACAATGGATTGCTCAAAAGAAATTTTTGTCCCATCGGCAAATGAAGTGACCATGGCGGGATTTTGTCCCCATTTTTTTGCGAAACCTTCCTGTGTGGTAGGATTGCGGTAAGGATCCTGAAGCCCTTTGATATTTCCACAAAGCACTGGCTTGACACCAATGCCTTTTACAAACCTGAACAAGTTCATTTCAACACCTGGCTGATCTCCATCGGCATTAGTAATTACCACGCCCGCCTTATCAGCATATACTTTTAAGATAGGCCCCACGGTGGAATCCAACTCTGCATTCATCAGCACAACGTGCTTAGAATTTTTAATGGCTTCCAGCGCTACTCGTGAGCTGAACTCAACTGCACCGGTGACCTCTACAACGATATCAATATTTTCCGCTCTGCAAATCAAAAATGGATCTTCCGTGATAGAGTATTTGCCTTTTGCTATTCTGCCTTCCAATGTTGCCTGGTCGTTCACGACTTCAAAATCGTTTATGCCGGCCTCACGATAAGCTCGCTTAGCACCCTCAACACTTCTATTGTATACTGCCACTACTTCCATTCCAGGAACAGATCTGGCAATTTGTAAGAGAATTCCTCTACCCATAAATCCAGCACCTACCAGTGCTACCTTTACAGGATTATTGGCTTCGTGCCGTTTTGCGAGTGCTGTGTCTATTATATACATATTTATAGTTGCTCTACTTTTTGTAGACTTTTATCACTAAATGCTGGATGCATTTTATCTTTATCTGAAACAAGTGTTGGTTGGATGGGCCAGGCAATATTAAATGCAGGGTCATCAAATTTTAGTCCTGCTTCCGCTCCGGGTGTATAATATTGTGTAACCATGTAATGCACGGACGTGTGATCTTCAAGTGTGATGAAACCGTGAGCGAAACCATCGGGTACATAAAGCATACGAAAGCTCTTTGACGTTAACTCCACTCCTATCCATTGTTTGTAGGTGGCCGACTCAGGTCGAAGGTCAACGATGACATCGAAAATAGAACCTGATGTACATCGTACTGTTTTACTTTCAGTAAAAGGCTCCACCTGATAGTGCATGCCTCGCAGGGTTCCCATCTGTTTATTGTACGAAACATTTGCCTGCACAGCATCTGAATTTAATCCGTGCGCTTCAAATTCTTTTTTGCACCATGCTCTGCCAAAAAAACCTCTCTCGTCCACAAGGCGGGCAACATCAATAATAAATGCCCCTTTCAGTTTAGTTTCTGTAAAAATCATTTTGCTATCGTTAATTGATGGCCATTCAAATTCCATTTAAGATCCACACGCAATTGATCTTTGCTTTGCAATGTGGTGAGCACTTTTAGTCTCATCAAATTTGAATTTCTGAAATCCTGATCATTAAAATTCATCGCTTCCAGTCCATCCTTTAAATCCTTTATGGTTGTTAAAAGATCATATTGAGGTTGGTGTTTTGGTGCCAATATTTTATAGAGGCTAAAGTCCACGAGGTATGATCGTTTATCAGCGGGGGCCTCTTCATTGACAGAAACTTTTACATCCGGAATTACGAAGGCAACAGCTTCAGCGAGTTGCTTCACTTGATAATTCCAACTTTCACTTCCGGTGTTAACCGCCAAAAATGCTCCCAGTGAAGATGGTCTGCCGATGGCCCAATCAATGGCCACCGCCATATCTTTAACATTAATGAGTGGCCTCCATGGAGTACCATCACTCAAAATAGTTATCTGTTTTGATGAAAGTGCGCAGGCTACAAAATCATTGAGCACAAGATCAAGCCTTAACCGAGGGCTCATGCCGCATGCCGTGCCAAAACGCAAACACGTAATTGTGAAATCTTGATCTGCCAGAGGCCTTAAGTCTCTTTCTGCATACACCTTAGAACGCGCATAGGCAGTAAGGGGATTTACATTAGAATCCTCAGTAGCCTTACTATTTGCCGCGCCATAAACACTACAGCTTGAAGCAAACACAAATGATTTTACACCCAATGCCTTCGCTCTTTTTGCAATCTGAATGCAGGCGATATAATTAACATCCATGGTTACTTTTTCAAAAGCGCTACCCATCGGATCATTTGAAATGGCTGCCAAATTGATGACGGCATCAGTATCGTGAAGAATTGAATCAGGAAAATTGCGTATATCTCCAAAGTATTGTTGATCCAGCTTTCTCTCCGGAAGGTATTCGGCATGGGTCAAACAACTTGCAAAAAAACCGGTATCGTACCCTATAAGGGTTGCGGTTGGATACGTTTTTCTTAAGCGCTCAGTAACACCGGGGCCAACATATCCCATGTTTCCAAGAATAACAATTTTCATAAAAAATTATTTTTAATGTTTTATCAGTTTTCAATTTTAAAATCTATTCCCAGTGTTTCCATGGCACGTTTCCGGATTTCCAAATATCTTCCAAATAGTGTTTGTCTCTCAGCGTATCCATGGCTTGCCAAAAGCCGCAATGTTTGTAAGCAAAAAGGTTGTCTGTCATTGCCAGGGTTTCCAGGGGTTCACGCTCCCATGTAGTAGAGTCATCTTTTATAAGGTCTATTACCGAAGGCTCGCAAACAAAAAAGCCACCATTTATCCAGGGGGTATCACGCGTTAATGCTTTCTCTTTAAAATTTTTTATTTTGACGTCCTCATCCCCCAGCGTGAAGGCACCAAACCGACCAGCTGGCTGCACAGCTGTCAAGGTTGCCGTAGCACCATTCTCGCGGTGAAAGGCAATGAGTTTGGTAATATCCACATCGGTTACACCGTCACCATACGTCAAACAAAATGTTTCATCTCCGATATACTCTTTTACTTTTTTTAACCGTCCTCCTGTCATCGTATCTTCTCCCGTATCAACTAGAGTCACCTTCCACGGCTCTGTGTGATTCGTATGAAATTCTGTTTTTTTATTCCGAAGGTCAAAGGTGACATCGCAGCAGCGTAAGAAGTAATTAGAGAAGTATTCTTTAATAAGATAGGATTTGTATCCACAACAAATAATAAAATCATTTATTCCGAAATGGGAATAAATTTTTAGTATGTGCCAGAGAATCGGTTTGCCACCAATCTCAACCATAGGCTTTGGCCTTACACCACTTTCTTCGCTAATCCTGGTACCGTGTCCTCCTGCAAAAATGACTGCCTTCATAATTAACTTAATATTTCATTATTTCTGAGTTGTTCACCTGCACAGTGCTGGTCTCATTATATAAGCAAAAAAGAATATTTACTGAACTTAAATCAATGACGACCATCATGACAGTCTTCTGACTGTAATCACTAGTGTCGACAAATAATAAAGTATAGATTTTCACCAGGCAAAAAAGTAAAAAAAGTGTGCCAGCTCCTTTTAAAAATGGTATTCCATTGGGTTGACGAAAATCACACTAAATCCAGATTTGAGATTTACACTCCTTGCAGCAAGGATTAGATGCATTATACATGTTCAAGATCATCAACTTGTTTGAGTGCCAAGAGCCAATATTCGGGATTTGAGGTTCCAAATTGTAGCGTTCATTCCCCCAACTAGTCGAATAGTTTTGAACTGAAGACGAATGAACCTAAAATAGCACCTCCCTGGCGCAAGCGTCCCGCTTGTGCCTTCTAACCTTCCTAACCTTCTTACAAATAAGTTGAGAGTAGAATTTGCAAGATGTAACTTTCAGCATGAGCAAGAAATATAAATTTGGCGATAACAGCGGATTGTATTTTATAAACTTTGCAGTGATCAACTGGATCGATCTGTTCATACGAAAAGAATACAAGGACATTGTGCTGGACAGTTGGAGGTTTTACCAGAAGGAGAAAGGGTTGGAGATTTATGGCTGGTGCATCATGAGCAGCCATGTGCACATGATCGTTGGCACAACCGGAAGGCCATTGGAGAAGACCATTTGAAGGCACAAGCGGGACGCTTGCGCCAGAAGGGGTTTAAAGAAGGATAAGGATAAAGCTTGTCTGACAGTAGGTTGAGTATCAACTGCATTTTTATACTACTTCGCTTATTACTTGGGCAACATAACTCGGAATTTATCCTGTATGAATTAACTAACCAGGCAGCTCTAGAGTTATGCTAAGTTTTTACTGGGGCGGTTTAAAATAAACCTCTTGATTCTTCCACCAACCATAAACGGAAATATTTGACCGTAATAACGGATGA
>JANOLM010000126.1:0-2233 GCA_031419815.1 Bacteroidia bacterium | reverse complement strand
CGCACATCACCGGCACCCTTTAACAACAATCCGGTTTTGAGTAAGGGATTTTCATTCATCATCATTTCGTTCTCCGTAAGTTGGCCCGCATCATCTTCCGTGGCTGAAGGTGTATAAAAACCGTGTGTTGCTATGTGAAAGATTTTGGGACTTTCAAGTTCTTTTACCCGCTCTTCGGTTGCATTTGAGTCCACATATTTGTTGGTCGACCAGCCTTTTTGTTTTAAAAGCTCTTGCAATTCATTCACTTCTATTTCAGTACCTGGCAGCGATGGAATATTGTTGGAGGCGGAAGCCGTTAGATAGAAGGCGGGATTGCCAAACATGGTGGCAGTGTTAGAGGTACCCGAAGACTTTGCTTTTAATTTTCGCAGATACAAGTCCTTGGTGTTGCTCACGATCACAATGTTGGAATTATCAATTACGTATTTACCATCTGGTGTGGGTATGGCTTCCAGGTTAATCTGGTTATACACACCATCGGGTGACATGAAGATGGTGCTGTACTGTCCGATTTCTTTTTGGATTGGCTCCCAAAAAACTTTGTATGAAATCTCGTCTGGAATTTTACCGGTAATACAATTGCGATAGTATTTAAGGAAACGCGTTTCCATCCGATGACCCTCGGGCAGTTCAATTACCTTGGGCCTTGCGTTATCATTTTTTACATATAAGGCCACATAAATGATGGAGTCTGTTAGGGTATGATTGAAGTGGCGGTAACGCACCATTTCAATGGCCACATCATTTTTACCAAGTGATTTCTGAACATTTTCGTAAGTGATGCGCTTATTCTCAAAACTTTGACCAAATAATTCTGATTTTTCGCTTAGCTCTTTTTCAATTTTTTCTACTTCATTGCCCAGCGCCACCGGGTCGATTCCATTTTCTGTTAATTGTTGTGCACTCATCGATAAGGCATTGCTCAAAAATTCTTTTTTCTGTAGCCAATCTGTGTACGATGTTTTAAGGTCTTCGTCTTTGCTATTAAGAATGCGCTCACGAATTTTTATGGAGGAACTCAACAAAAGTGCTTTTGTCAGCAGTTGGTAGTTATATACTTTGCCGCTCAGGTCGCGAAAATCTTCATGCTGGCTGAAGGCAAGCGTGTTGTAAAATTCAAAATCAGTTTTTATTGTGTTCCAATATTTTGCTTTCTCACGTTCGCTCAAAGCCGGAAAGAATTGTTTAATGAAACTTTCATAATTAGTTAAGGCCTCTTCAATATTTCGTTTCGAACGTTTAAAATCTTTCTCCATGTAATACACCTTGGCCTGCTTAGAGATAACTTTCACATATTCCGGGTGAGTTTTGCTAAAGAATTTTTCGTAGAGATCTTTTGATTTGGAATAGAATTCTTCTGCTTTATCGTATTTTTTTTGTTGATAAAACACATCGCCTGTTAATGTATAAATACTGGCCAGGTTGATGTTATTCTTCCGTCCTGTCTTGGCTTTCCAGATATTTTCGGCTATCGTTAAGGAATTAAACGCTATATCGAAACGCTTTTCTGAGATATACAAGACCGCTACATTTTTTAGAATCTCAGCATACTGCGGGTTGCTTTTCCCCAAACGGTCGCCCATAATGTCGCGCGATTCCAGCATTAGTTTCTCCACTTCTTTCCGATTGTCCCCTTTATAAAATTTGATGAGCGCCAGTTGCGAAATGGATTTGGCAACTTCGATATGATTTCTCCCAAATTGTTTTTCCTGGCTTGCCAGGGCTTTTTGAATGTTGTCTTCCGCCTTGTCGTAATCTCCAATTGTATAATCTATATCACTTAATAATTTTTGAGTGGGTGCTGTTTTGGTAGACTTCTCCGTATACACCGACACTGCAATTTGGTTAGCCCGCTGCGCAATTTTATCAGCTTCGGTATAATCCCCTTTCAACAGGGCAAGCCTTCCCTTGTTCACCAAAGGTTCAATCAACCGAATCGAAGATTTACCATATAATTTTTCGTACTCATTAATCAAACCATCCAGCAATTCTTCGGTGGCTGAATATCTACCGAGTTGAATGAGTAGACTAGACAACTCTTTCGCGGTGGCTAACTCATCAATGCCAATAAGATTATCCGCTCTTGTAATAATTTTTGCGGAACGATCCAGTGCATCTTCTGCTTCGTCAAACAGACCTTTTATTCCATAAAGTGTTGCCCCGGTTTCAATGGCATTGATGAGGTATCCCTTTTTGCTTTCATCTTTTCTAAATTCTTCCAAAATCTTTA